>DASRXN010000026.1:0-36698 GCA_035654135.1 Rhodocyclaceae bacterium
GAGAACTTCATTGAAACCGCGACGGCGCGACTGAAGAGGGAGATGGAGAAGACCGGCATCGCCGCCGAGGTCTACGGTCGGCCCAAGCACATCTACAGCATCTGGAACAAGATGCGCGCCAAGGACCTCGACTTCGAGCAGGTCTACGATGTACGCGCGCTGCGCATCATCGTCCCCGAGGTGCGTGACTGCTACACCGCGTTGGGCATCGTGCATGCGCTCTGGCAGCCAATCCACGGCGAGTTCGACGACTACATCTCGCATCCCAAGGGCAACTTCTACCGCAGCCTGCATACCGCGGTGATGGCCGAGGACGGCCGCTCGCTGGAAGTGCAGATCCGCACGCCCGAGATGCATCGCCACGCCGAACTCGGGGTGGCCGCGCACTGGCGCTACAAGGAAGCCGGCGCCCCGGCGCGCGCCGAGTCGACCTACGACGAAAAGATCGCCTGGCTGCGACAGTTGTTATCATGGCGCGACGAGATCACCGATTCGGCTGCCTGGGTCGAGCAGTTCAAGCGCGCCTCGCTGGACGACACCATCTACGTGCTGACGCCGCAGGGGCGCGTGATCGATCTGCCCAAGGGCGCCACGCCGGTCGACTTCGCCTACCGGCTACATACCGACCTTGGCCACCGCTGCCGCGGCGCCAAGGTCGACGGCCACCTGGTGCCGCTGAATACGTCGCTGGCGAACGGCCAGAGTGTCGAGATCGTCAGCGCCAAGGCCGGCGGCCCGTCGCGCGACTGGCTGTCGCCCGGCTATCTGACCTCGCACCGAGCCCGGCAGAAAGTCAAGGCATGGTTTGCCGCCCAGCAGGAGCAGGAGATGCTGGCACAGGGACGAGCCTGGGTGACGAAGGAACTGCAACGCGATGGGCAATCGCAGGCCAACCAGGAAGACCTGGCCCACAAGCTCGGTTTCAAGGACACCAATGCGCTGTTCCTCGCCGCCGCGCGCGGCGACGTCGGCCCGCGGGCGATGCGCGTTGCCCTGTACGGCGAAGCCGTCGAAGCCGAAACGGAACCGGAAATACTGACCAGGAAGAGCCGCGCCGGCGACAGCCGCATTCTGGTCGTCGGCGTGGACAAGTTGATGACCCAGCTTGGGCGCTGCTGCAAGCCAGTGCCACCGGATGCCGTTGCCGGGTTCGTCACCCGTGGCCGCGGCGTGTCAGTGCATCGGCTCGATTGCGCCAACTTTCGCAACATGGCGGCGCGCAATCCCGAGCGGGTGATCGACGCGCAGTGGGGCGGCAAGCACGAAGGCGTCTACGCCACCGACCTGCTGGTCGAGGCCAACGACCGTCAGGGCCTGTTGCGCGACATCTCGGATGTACTGTCGAAGGAAAAGATCAACGTCACCGCCGTCAATACCCAGTCGAAGGGTGGTACCGCGCGCATGGCCTTCACGGTGGAACTGGCCAATTCCGGTCAGCTGCAACGCGTACTGAAGCTGGTCGGCGAGGTGGAAGGCGTCGGCAGCGTCAGGCGCGGCTAGCGTCAGTCCTCGGTAGCCATTGCCGCCAGCAGCGCGTCCTGAGCGCAGGCGCGTACTCGCCGTGACGAGCGTATCGCATACTTGCCCGAGCTGTCCATTTCCCAGGACTGGCAGTTGTCGTGCAGATACAGGCGCAGGCCTTCCTTGATGACGCGGCGCTTGAGGCGGGGATCCAGTATTGGGAACACCACTTCGATACGCCGGAAGAAGTTGCGTTCCATCCAGTCGGCGCTGCCCAGGTAGACCCGCTCCTCGCCGTCGGCGTGGAAGTAGAAAATCCGGTGGTGTTCCAGGAAGCGGCCGATGACGGAGCGGACGCGGATGTTCTCGGACAGTCCCTTGACGCCCGGACGCAGGGCGCAGACACCGCGCACGATGAGGTCGATCTGGACGTCGGCCTGGGAGGCCTCGTATAGAGCCTCGATGATTTCCGGCTCCAGCAGCGAGTTCATCTTGACGATGATCTGGGCCGGCCGGCCGGCCTTGGCCACCTCGGTTTCCGCACGTACCGCCGTCATCATGTTGTCGTGTAGGGTGAAGGGGGCCTGCCACAGGTGTTTCAGCTGGCCGGCCTTGCCGAGGCCGGTGAGTTGCTTGAATACCTCGTTGACGTCGGCAGTGATTTCCTCGTTGCACGTCAGCAGGCCGAAGTCGGTGTAGAAGCGGGTCGTGCGCGGGTGATAGTTGCCGGTACCGAGGTGTACGTAGCGCCGGTAACCGCCGTCTTCGCGCCGTACCACCATGAGCATCTTGGCGTGAGTCTTGTAGCCGAAGACGCCGTACACCACATGGGCGCCGACTTCCTCAAGCCGCGCAGCGATGTTGAGGTTGGCTTCCTCGTCGAAACGCGCCATCAGCTCGACGACCACCGTGACCTCCTTGCCTTTCTGGGCTGCCCGCAGCAGGTGCTGCAGCAGCACCGAGTCGGTACCGGTGCGATAGACGGTCATCTTGATGGCCACCACCTGCGGGTCGTCCGCAGCCTGTTCCAGTAACTGGATCACCGGTGCGAACGACTGGAATGGATGGTGCAGCAGGACATCCTGGCGGCGCAGGGTGTCGAAGACCTGCGGGCGCTTGGCCAGTGCCTTAGGCAGGCCCGGTTGAAAGGGCAGGTATTTCAGGTCGGGTCGGTCGACCCGGTCGGGGACTGACATCAGGCGTACCAGGTTGACAATGCCCGGCACCCGGTAAAGGTCCTCCCGGCTGAGGCCGAACTGCTGCTGGAGGAAGTCGGCCATGACTTCCGAACAGTTGTCGGCCACTTCGAGGCGCACGGCGTCGCCGAAATGGCGCTGAGGCAGTTCGCCCTGGAGAGCGGTGCGGAGATTCTTCACCTCCTCATCATCCACCCAGAGGTCGGAGTTGCGGGTGACGCGGAACTGGTAGCAACCGAGCACATTCATGCCGGCGAACAGTTCGCCGACATGCCGGTGCAGGATCGAGGACAGGAAGACGAAACCGTAATCGACGCCGGTCAATTCCTTCGGCAACTGGATGACCCGCGGCAGGGCGCGCGGCGCCTGCACGATGGCGGCACCGCCGGCGCGGCCGAAAGCGTCCTTGCCCTCGAGTTCGACGGCGAAATTGAGACTCTTGTTAAGTACCCGCGGGAACGGATGAGCCGGATCGAGTCCGATTGGCGTCAGTACCGGCATGACCTCGCGGAAAAAGAAATCGCGGATCCATTCGCTCTGTTCCGCGGTCCACGTGGAGCGCTTGTAGAAGCAGATGCCCTCGGTGGCGAGGGCGGGCAGGATCACCTCATTGAGCAGGGCATACTGCTCAGCGATCAGGGCGTGGGCTTCCTTGGTGACGCGGCGGAACACCTCATTGGGCGACAAGCCGTCGACGCCGGTAACCTGGCCGCCGAGCTTGATCTGTTCCTTTACGCCGGCAACGCGGATCTCGAAGAATTCGTCGAGATTGGAGGAGACGATGCACAGAAAGCGCAGTCGTTCCAGCAGCGGTACCGTCCGGTCGGCCGCCTGGGCCAGGACGCGGCGGTTGAAGGCCAGCAGCGACAACTCGCGATTGATGAAGTGCTCTGGCGGATAGCGGTAGGTGGCGGAAATGACGGTCATGGCAACGCGGTGCTTTGGAGGCTGGCATCGAATACTATGACAATTCTGTTACCGGAACATGACGGTACCCTGGTGGGGGGCAGAGCCATGCTGCGGTGCAATGCTAGAATCGACGGGTCTTAAGAAATGGGTGCGCCGCCGTGGCTCACGAGTTGATCGCTGCCATCGATCTGGGCTCCAACAGTTTCCGCCTTCAAGTGGGGCGGGTGGTCGGCAATCAGATTTACCCGCTCGATTCGCTCAAGGAATCGGTGCGGCTGGCGGCCGGCCTGACGGCCGAGAAAGTCCTTGACGGACCCTCGCAGTTGCGCGCGCTGGATGCCCTCGCGCGCTTTGGCGAGAGACTGCGCGGCTTTGCGCCGGATGCCGTGCGTGTGGTCGCGACCAATACCATGCGGGTGGCCAAGAACGTGCCACAGTTCCTGCCGGAGGCGGAAGCGGCCCTCGGGTTCCCCATAGAGGTGATTTCAGGTCGGGAGGAGGCCCGCCTGATCTACCTCGGCGTCGCGCATAGCCTCGCCAATCCGCGCACCCAGCAACTCGTGGTGGATATCGGCGGCGGTTCGACCGAGTTCATCATTGGCCGGCATTTCAAGCCGCTGCATCTCGAATCGCTCTACATGGGTTGCGTCAGCTTCAGCCTGCGTTACTTCCCTGGCGGCCGGGTGGACAAGAAGGGCATGAAGGAAGCCGAACTCACCGCCCGCAAGGAACTTCAAACCATCGTGCACTCTTACCGGGAAACGGGCTGGGAAGAGGCGGTGGGTTCCTCGGGTACCGCCAAGGCCCTTGCCGACCTGCTCGAACTCAACGGCCTGTCTGCCGGCGGCATTACCGCCGATGGCCTGGAGGCGCTGCGGGCCATGCTGGTGCGCGTCGGCGATACCGGGCGCTTACACCTCGACGGTCTGCGTGCCGACCGGATTCCGGTCCTGCCTGGCGGTGTCGCGATCATGTCGGCGGTGTTCAAGGAATTCGGTCTCGAACGGATGGTGTTTTCCGAAGGGGCGCTGCGTCTGGGTGTCCTCTACGACCTGCTCGGCCGCTATCACCACGACGATCTGCGCGAGGCGACGGTCGCTCATTTCATGAGCCGCTATCAGGTCGATCAGAAACAAGCCGACCGCGTCTGCCGGACGGCGCTGAGGCTGGTCGGCCAGTTGCTGCCCGAGACTGGCGCTGATGCGGACAACGCCGAAGCCCGTGTGTTGCTCTGGGCGGCGCGGCTACACGAGATCGGCGTGTCACTGGCACACTCGAGCTACCACAAGCATAGCGCCTATATTCTCGCCAACGCCGACATGCCGGGCTTCTCACGCCGCGACCAGGCGCGGCTGTCGCGATTGGTACTCGCTCATCGCGGCAAGCTGGAACGGGTATTGCCGGCCATGAGCGAGGCGCGCGACTGGCTGCTGGTTTTCGCCTTGCGCATCGCCGCGCTGCTGCATCGCGCACGTGATGATGGCGCCGAACCGCCGGTTCGGGCAGTACTGCTGCCGCGGGGCTTCCAGCTGAACATCGATGCCGCCTGGCTGACGGCATCGCCATTGACGGCCGCCGCTCTCGACGAGGAGGTGCGCCAATGGGCCGGCATCGGCACCGAACTGAAGGTCCGCAGCCAAAGGAAGCCGGCGCCCATATAATCGATCGTATTACGGTCACGGTTGCGCATGCCATGAGCGACACTCGCATCGAGGTGGTGGCTGGGTCGGAGGCGGGACGTCGCGTCATGTTGTCGGGCCGCTGGACCCTGATGGCCATCGGGCCGCGGATCGACGATCTGATGCGGCAGCTGACCACCATCGATGGACACGCCGAGTGGGATTGCCGCGCGGTCGACGCGCTCGACAGTGCCGGCGCCATGCTGCTGTGGCGCGCCTGGGGCCGACAGCTGCCGGCGACCCTGCTGGCAAGTCAGGACCATCTCAGGGTTTTCGAGCGGGTCGCGGCTGCCGACCGGCAGGAGCCGCTGGTTCATGAGTCCCTGCCCACTTTCCATTGGCTGCTGAGCGTCGGCGAGCAGGCCATCGCAGTTGGCCGTCATCTGGTGGATTTTCTGATGCTCAGTGGCCAGATGATGCTCAATCTGGCCAAGGTGATCCACCACCCTGGTGAGCTGCCCGGACAGGAAATTTCCGCCAATCTGTACAAGAGCGGCGTGCGCGCCATGCCGGTTTCGGCACTGGTCGGCTTTCTGATCGGCGTGGTCCTGTCCTATCTATCGGCCCTGCAACTGCGTCAGCTCGGCGCCGACGTCTTCATCGTCGACATTCTGGGTCTGGGCATCATCCGCGAAATCGGACCGGTGCTGATTGCCGTGCTGGTGGCCGGTCGCTCGGGTTCGGCGATGACCGCGCAGCTCGGCGTGATGCGCGTTACTGAGGAGATTGACGCCTTGGCGACCATGGGCGTGCCGACGAGCCTGCGGTTGATTTTCCCCAAGGTGGTGGCTTTGGCGGTGGCGATGCCGCTGCTCGTGCTCTGGATCATTGTCCTTGCCCTGGCCGGTGGCATGGTGACAGCCCAGATTCAGCTCGATATAGGTTATCAGGTGTTCTTCGACCAGCTGCCAAAGGCAGTACCGGTCGCCAACCTCTGGATCGGCCTCGCCAAAGGCGTCGTCTTCGGCATCTTCGTTGCCCTGGTGGCCTGTCATTTCGGGCTGCGCGTGCAGCCAAATACCGAAAGCCTGTCGGCCCATACGACCGCTTCGGTGGTCACCTCGATCACCGTCGTGATTCTGCTCGATGCGGTATTCGCCATCCTGACACGTTCCATCGGGGTACCGTGATGGCCGAGACATCTGTCATCCAGGTGCGCAAGCTCTCGACCCGATTTGGCAAGATATGGGTGCATCGCGATCTTGACCTGGACATCTCGGCCGGCGCCATGGTCGCCCTTGTCGGCGGTTCGGGGAGCGGCAAGACGACCCTTCTGCGCCAGTTGCTTGGTCTGCTGCTGCCGACGCAGGGCGAAGTCCGCATGTTCGGCGAGCCGCTGTTCGGTGGTGGCCTGGATCGCGAGCGTGCACTGCGCCGCCGTTTTGGCGTGCTCTTCCAGCAGGGCGCACTGTTCTCGGCCTTCAATGTCTTCGACAACGTGGCTTTCCAGATGCGTGAATTGAAGTATCTGGACGAGGCGATGATCCACGACCTGGTCATGCTCAAACTGGACCAGGTGGAACTGCTGCCCCGTCACGCCAAGCTGATGCCGGCCGAACTTTCCGGGGGCATGATCAAGCGCGTCGCCCTGGCCAGGGCGCTCGCGCTCGACCCTGAACTACTGCTGCTGGACGAACCCACGGCCGGCCTGGATCCGGACCGTTCGGACAGCTTCGTGCGGCTCATCCGCTCGCTCGGCGAGGAGCTGGGGCTGACGGTGGTGCTGGTGACCCACGATCTGGATACCCTGGCGGCCTTGTCTACACGCGTCGCGGTGCTGGCGGAGCAGCGCATTCTTGCCTACGGAACGGTTGCCGAGGTGATCCGTACCGACCATCCTTTCATCCAGAACTTCTTTCTTTCGGAACGCAGCAAACGCATTCTCGGGAGTGCCGGCCTCCGGTAAAGTGACGATCATGGAAGATCGAGCCCACGCCCTCGTTGCCGGCCTGTTCGTTTTGGTACTGGGTCTCGCTGCCGGTTTCTTCGTCTGGTGGCTGGGACAGAACAAGCAGGACGTCGACTATTACCTGCTGGAAACGCGCCAAAACGTGACAGGACTCAACGTGCAGGCCCCCGTTCGCTATCGAGGCATCCGTGCCGGGCGAGTCGAGAGCATGGATATCGATGCCATGGACAGGAGCCTGATCCTGGTTCGCATCAGCCTTGATTCACGTTTCCCGCTGACCGCAGGCACCACGGCCAAGCTCAATACCCAGGGAGTCACCGGACTGGCCTACGTGCAGTTGGAGGACGATAGTAGCAACCCTCGGCCGCTGGTAGGCCAGGACGGTAAGCCGCCGCGCATCGTCCTCAAACCAACGCTGCTCGATACCCTGGGGGCGCAGGCCGGTGACATCGTGACGCAGGCCAATCTGCTGGCCATGCGATTGGAGCAGCTTCTGGATGACAGGAACCTGAAGAACTTTGCCCGCGCACTCGATAATCTGGCCACCGTGTCGGATGGGCTCAAGGATGGCCTCAAGGATCTGCCGGCGGCGATGGCCGCACTGCGTCAGACGCTTTCGGACAGCAACGTCCAGAAGCTTTCGGCAGTGCTTGCCAATCTGGAGAAGACGACTGGCGAAGCGACGCCGCTGGCTCAGGAGATGCGCGAGATGGTGCGTACGATGTCGGTGCTGGCCAATCGTCTCGACAAGATCGCCGGTGAAACGGGTGGTGAACTGACAGCCACCACCGTGCCGCGCGCCAACGCCATGATTCAGGAATTGACCGCCAGCGCCCGGCGGCTTTCTCGCCTGATCGAGACCCTCGACCGCAATCCGCAGGCGCTGGTGTTCGGCCGGGGCGAACCGGCGCCCGGTCCGGGCGAAGCTGGTTTCATGGCTCCGGGCCGATGAAAGGATGCCGATGCGCATTCCGTTGACGACGCTGACCATGCTGTTTCTGCTCGCTGGCTGTGCGGGCAATTCTGCGCGTCTTGGCGACGCCGCACGCTTCGACTTCGGCCCGGCCCCGGCGGGCAGGGCGGCAGAAGCGAGTGTTGTTGCCGTGGAAGTGACGGCGCCCTCCTGGCTCGGCGGCAGCGGCATGCAGTACCGCTTGTCGTACGCCGATCCCGCGCGCCGGCTCGAGTATGCGGAAAGCCGCTGGGCGGCGCCGCCCGCCGAATTGCTCCGTCAGTCGTTGGACCGCCGCTTTGCCGGCCACGGTGGCGGACGCTGCCGGCTGCACATCGAGCTGGATGAACTCGTGCAGGTGTTCGACTCTCCAACCAGCAGCGGCATGATGCTGGCCGGACGCGCTGTCCTGCATGCCAGCCCGGAGGTGGCGGCACGACGCAGCTTCGTTCTTGCGCCTGTATCGCCGACACCCGATGCCAGGGGCGGAGTTGCCGCCGCGGCCGTGGCCGTATCGACATTGGGCGACGAACTGGCAGCCTGGATTGCCCAGACCGAGAGCTGCCGGTAGGAGGGAAAATGACTGATGAATTGTTGTTGCGCCAGATCGATGCCGGCGTTGCCACCCTGACACTGAACCGTCCCGCCCAGTTCAATTCGCTTTCGGAAGAACTGTTGACCGAATTGCAGGGGGCCCTCGACACCATAGCAGCAGACGACTCGGTTCGTGTCGTCGTGATTGCCGGGGCAGGCAAGGCCTATTGTGCCGGGCATGACCTGAAACAGATGCGTACGAAGCATGCCAGAGACTACATGCGGCAACTGTTTGGTCAATGCGGCCGGGTGATGACCACCATCATGCGTCTGCCGCAGCCGGTGATCGCCCGCGTGCACGGCATCGCCACTGCGGCCGGTTGTCAGCTGGTCGCCAGCTGCGATCTCGCCGTGGCTGCCGATGTTGCGCGCTTCGCCGTGTCGGGCATCAATGTCGGTCTGTTCTGTTCGACACCGGCGGTCGCCCTGTCGCGCAACATGGGGCGAAAGCAAGCACTGGAGATGTTGCTGACAGGAGACTTTATCGATGCGGTGGAGGCACAACGGCGCGGTCTCGTGAACCGCGTCGTGCCGGTCGGCGAACTCGATGTCGAAATCGTACGGCTGACGAACTCCATCTGCGGCAAGTCGGCTGCGGCTGTAGCCATGGGCAAGCAACTATTCTATCGGCAGCTGGAAACAGGCATCGATGCGGCCTACCAGCTGGCCTCGGAAACCATGGCCTGCAACATGATGTCCGAGGATGCCGCCGAGGGCATCGATGCCTTCATGGCCAAGCGTCAGCCGGTATGGCAGGGGCGGTAGCGGGCCCTGCTACTGGCCGCGCCAGGTAACGCGCAGTGCCCGGTTGAAGGTCCAGAGACTGGGAAATTCGATGACGTCGCAATCGATGCTCAATTCGCGCGAGAACGGGGGGAAGGGCGCGAGCATTTGTATGACGCGCCGCACAGCGCTGTCGATCTCCGGGCGACCGCTCGATTTGTGCACGGTTACGCTGTCGATGTGGCCGTCGCGGCGTATCGCGACGGTGACGATGGGGTTCTCATAGGGACCCGTCTTGGCATCCTGCAGGAGTTCGAAATCGCCCTCCAGGCTGACCGTGTGGCGCCAGACGGCAGCATAAAGGTCGACCTGCATGTCGGGCTTGTACCAGCCAGCTACTTTCTGGCGGCAAATGTCGCCGGGCAGCGGATTCTTGGCCGGTACGGCGATTGGTGCTTCGGCTTTGCGGGTCGGTTCCGGCGTCTTCGGTGACGGACGTTCGCCGGCACCACCGCCTGCGGTCGCTGACGCTTCGGCCTGTTTCTGTCCGGCGCCGCGTTCGCCGGTTGCGTTCGATTCCCTGCCCATGCCTGATGACGGACTGCCGGGCTGGCTCTGGGCATTGCTCGCCGCCACCTGATTGCCGGTGAGACTTCCGCTGCCCAAGGCTGCCTGGGCAGCGGCTTCTCGCGCCTGCCGGGCTGCAAGCTCCGCGGCCTGGCGTTCGGCGAGTTCCCGCGCCTGACTTTCAGCGAGTTCCTGCGCCCGCTGCTGCGCCAGTCGCTCCGCTGCCAGTTGTTCCGCTTGTTTCTGTCGTTCAAGGGCCAGGGCCTGCTGACGAGCGGCCTCTTCCGCCTGTCGGCGCTGTTCGGCGGCGAGGGCTTCGAGCCGCTCCCTTTCGATCTGCTGGGCGCGGGCCAGGGCGGCGGCCTCCCTCGCCTGCCGAGCGGCCAGTTCCGCGGCCTGGCGTTCGGCGAGTTCCCGCGCCTGCTTCTGCGCGATTCTTTCTGCTTCCAGCCTTTCCGCCAATTGTTGTTTTTCGAGGGCCAGGGCCTGCTGGCGAACGGCCTCTTCTGCCTGCCGGCGCTGTTCGGCGGCGAGGGTTTCCTGTCGTTCATTTTCGATCTGCTGGGCATGGGCCATGGCGGCGGCCTCCCGCGCCTGCCGAGCGGCCAATTCCGCGGCCTGCCTTTCGGCGAGTTCCTGGGCTTGCTTCTGCGCCAGTCTCTCCGCTGCGAGTCTTTCAGACTCCAGTCTGTCTGCCTGCCGCTGCCGTTCGAGGGCCAAAGCCTGCTGGCGAGCGGCCTCTTCGGCTTCCCTGCGGGCTTCGAGTTCCGCCAGGCGTGCCGCTTCCGCGTTGTCCTTTTCCTCTTGGCTGGGTATCACCGGTATCGGCTCGGCAACTTCCGGCGGCGATTCCATCGGCGGGCTGGCCGGGGCCGGCTTCGGCACCGAGAAGGTGTCGAAGCGCGGCTTGGCCACGGCGATTACATCCGGCCGCGGCGCTGCTGGCGACGTCTTCCTGCGGCGGGCCGGTTTCGTGGCTTCGCGGGCCGGCAGCGGCCTTGCCGGGTTTGGCGGCGCGGGTTCGGGTGCGGCTAGCAGCGCACTTTCAATTGTTCCCGGAGGCGTGGCGGTGGTCGGCTGCGTGGCCGGAGCGCTTTGAGTTCGACGTGCCGGCGACTCGGCAGGTTGGGACACCGCTGGCATGGCCGCTGAAGGCGCCGCCGGGGGCGCATTGGCTGCTGCGTGATCGGCCTGAGAAAGAATGACATTCAGGTGACTGGTCGAGCCACGATCCTGCCATGTGGCGTCGGCGCTCGTGGGCGGGGACTCCGGCAGCGCAAACTGGAGCGTCAGGATAATGGCGTGAATCACCAAGGACACCGTCAGTGCCCAGGTTAGCCGCGTGCGATCGCGTCGCATCGAATTCACGCTCAATAATGACTCCCTGTTTCGCGGACGACCGGTCCGTCGACGCTTCGGACGCATAAGGTGCGGAATTCTACCTGCCTCCCCCGGTGCCGCAGGGCGTTGGGTTTCGACGACAAGATGGGAAGGTGATGGTGCTCAGTCAGCCGGCGATCAGGTCGGTGATCCATTCCTTGGCTGGTCCGACGTTGGCTGTGAAGCCATCGCAGCGCATCAGGGAAAAGCCGAAGACGTAGGCGTAGAGCAGGACGCTGCGGGCGGTGGCTTCCGGCGGGGGTAGACCGATGGTCTGGAACAGCTTGGCGGCGCAGGCCAGGCGCTCGGCGTCGACTTCCTCGACCACAGAGGCAGCGCGGGCATCGCGGCGCGCCCATTCCCTGACCGCCAGTTCGATCGGCAGGCCCTTGCGGTTGCGGCCGGCGGAATAGACGGCGATGGTGTGCCGCAGTGCCGCCAGTTCGTCGCCGGGCCGGGCCGCGGTCTGCTTGTGGATGTCGCAGATGCGACCGTCCTTCCATTCCTCGAGGACGGCATCGACCAGGTCGCGACGGTCCCGGAAATGCCAGTAGAAGCTGCCCTTGGTGACGTGCAGCTTCTTGGCCAGCACCTCGATGCGCAGCCCGGCCTGGCCTTCGTCGGCCAGCACCGCCAGGGCACACTTGATCCAGGCGGCGCGATCGAGCGAGGCAGGGCGGGATTTTTTTCCGGGCGGCTTATCCATACGGTACGGTATTGAAATATCCTCGTGACTGCGCTAGCATAGCACGCACCATACGATACGGTATGGCGAACTTTGCCGTTACACTTGGCAGCCTGCACAGGAGGTCCGTCTTGAAAGTCATAGTCCCCGTCAAGCGCGTGGTCGATTACAACGTCAAGGTGCGTGTCAAGGCCGACGGTACTGGTATCGAACTCGCCAACGTCAAGATGTCCATGAATCCTTTCGACGAGATCGCGGTCGAAGAGGCGGTGCGACTGAAGGAAGCCGGCCTTGCCACCGAGGTGGTGGCGATCAGCTGTGGCATCGTGGCGTGCCAGGAAACGCTGCGTACGGCCATGGCACTGGGAGCAGACCGTGCCGTGCTGGTCGAGACCGACGTCGAGTTGCAGCCGCTGGCGGTGGCGAAACTGCTCAAGGCACTGGTGACCAAGGAACAACCGAAACTGGTCATCCTCGGCAAGCAGGCGATCGACGACGACGCGAATCAGACCGGCCAGATGCTGGCGGCACTGCTCGGCTGGCCGCAGGCGACCTTTGCCTCCAAAGTGGCCATCGTTGGAGAATCGGCTTGCGTTACCCGCGAGGTCGACGGTGGCCTGGAGACCGTCGAAATCAGTTTGCCGGCCGTGGTTACCACCGATCTGCGCCTCAACGAACCGCGTTACGCAACACTGCCCAACATCATGAAGGCGAAGAAGAAGCCACTCGACAACGTCAAGCCGGCCGATCTCGGCGTCGATGTCGCGCCGCGGCTGGCGACACTCAAGGTCGTCGAACCGCCCAGGCGCCAAGCGGGCGTCGTGGTGGCGGATGTCGCCGAGTTGGTGGCGAAGCTGAAGAACGAAGCGAAGGTGATCTGATCATGGCTATTCTTGTTCTTGCCGAACACGACAACGCGAGCCTGAAGGCCGCGACCCTGAACACTGTTACCGCCGCCGCAAGAATTGGCGGCGAGATTCACATCCTTGTTGCCGGCAGCGGCTGCACTGCCGTGGCACAGGCTGCCGCGCAGGTGGATGGCGTTACCCGGGTGCTGCTGGCGGAAGCAGTTCACTACGCCGAGCAGACGGCAGAGAATCTGGCGGCGCTGATTCACACCCATGCTGCCGGCTACAGCCATATTCTGGCGCCGGCCACCAGCAGCGGGAAGAGCGTCCTGCCACGGGTGGCGGCGCTGCTCGATGTGGCGCAGATATCCGACATCATTGCAGTCGAGTCGCCGGATACGTTCGTGCGGCCGATCTATGCCGGCAGCGCGCTGGCGACCGTGAAGTCATCCGATACCGTGAAGGTCATCACCGTCCGTACTACCGCCTTCGAGGCGGCGGGGCAGGGGACCAGCGCTGCCGTCGAGGCCATCGCTGCCGGGCTGGATCTGGCGCAGGCCAGGGTGGTCGGCCGCGAAATAACCAAATCGGCGCGACCGGAGTTGGGTGCGGCCAAGGTCATCGTTTCCGGCGGCCGAGGCCTGGCGTCGGGCGAGAACTACCACAATCTGCTGGAACCGCTGGCCGACAAACTGGGCGCGGCGTTGGGCGCGTCACGCGCGGCGGTCGACGCCGGCTTCGTGTCCAACGACTACCAGGTCGGCCAGACCGGCAAGATCGTGGCGCCGCAGCTCTACATCGCTATCGGCATTTCCGGCGCCATCCAGCATCTGGCAGGCATGAAGGACTCCAGGGTGATCGTGGCGATCAACAAGGATGCCGATGCCCCGATCTTCCAAGTGGCCGACTACGGGCTGGTGGCGGATCTGTTCCAGGCCGTGCCGGAATTGACTGCCAGTCTCTGAACATGAACTTTCCCGAAGGACTGTTCGGCAACGCCTGGGCCTACGGAGCCTATGTGCCCCTCGTGCTGATCTGGTTCTGGTGCGTCCGTACCGCCCCATGGCGTCGGCTGGCCGATTCGGCCCAACTCAATGTCTGGCTCGGCACGGTAGTGACGCTGATGCTGCTCTGGAGCATGAAGGCGGGTGTGCAACCCGGTCTCAATCTTCACCTCCTTGGCGCGACCGCCTTCACCCTGATGTTCGGCCGCCAGTTGGCGATCCTCGGCCTGTCGGCGGTGCTGGCGGCCGTAACCTTCAACGGCGGCGCCGGCTGGGAATCGTACGCCCTCAACATGCTGGTGACGGCGGTGTTCCCCTGTTTTGCCGCCCATGTGCTATTGCGCATCGTCGAGCGCTTTTTGCCGCCGAACTTTTTCTGCTACATCTTCTGCGCGGCATTCTTCGGCGCGGCCATCGCCGTCGTGTCGACCGGTCTGTTGTCGTCGCTGCTGTTGTGGCTGGCCGGCGTCTACACGGCCGACAGGCTGTTCAGCGACTACCTGCCGTATTTTGCGCTGCTCGGCTTCGCGGAAGCATGGCTCAACGGCGCCGCCATCACCCTGATGGTGGTCTATTACCCGCACTGGGTCGGCAGCTTCGACGATCGCCGATACTTTTCGAACAGGAATTGAGTGGAGAAAAGACATGAGTGAATACGTCGCCCCCTTGAAGGACATGCAATTCGTGCTGAACGAACTGGCCGGACTGGATCGCATCTCGGCGCTGCCCGGGTACGAGGAGGCAACGCCGGATGTCATCGAGGCGATTCTCGACGAGGCCGGCAAGTTCGCGGCGGGTGTACTGGCGCCGCTGAACCAAGTCGGCGACCGCGAAGGGGCGCGCTGGGCAGGCAAGGCCGTGACCATGCCGGCGGGTTTCAAGGAGGCCTACCGGCAGTTCGTCGACAACGGCTGGTCGGCGCTCGACTGTTCCACCGGGCATGGCGGCCAGGGCCTGCCCAAGCTGGTGGCGGCAGCGGTATCCGAGATGTGGAAATCGGCCAATCACGCCTTTTCTCTGTGTCCGTTGCTGACGCGCGGCGCCATCGAGGCGCTGGAACTGATCGGCACCGACCAGCAGAAGGACCTGTACCTGCCCAGGATGATCAGTGGTGAATGGACCGGTACCATGAACCTCACCGAACCGCAGGCCGGCTCCGATCTCGCGGCCATCCGCAGCCGCGCCGAACCGCAGGCCGACGGCAGCTACAAGATTTTCGGACAGAAGATCTTCATCACTTACGGCGATCACGACATGGCCGACAACATCGTCCATCTGGTGCTGGCGCGGCTGCCGGGTGCGCCCGAGGGCGTCAAGGGCATCTCGATGTTCGTGGTGCCGAAGTTCCTGGTCAATGCGGACGGCGCACTCGGGCCGCGCAACGACGCCTGGTGCGTTTCGATCGAACACAAGCTGGGCATTCACGCCAGCCCGACGGCGGTCATGGCCTTCGGTGACCATGGCGGTGCCGTCGGCCATCTCGTCGGTCGGCCCAACGAAGGCCTGAAGTACATGTTCATCATGATGAACGCCGCGCGCTATTCGGTCGGCCTCGAAGGCCTTGCCGTGGCCGAGCGGGCCTACCAGAAAGCTCTGGCCTACGCCCGCGAACGCATTCAGGGCCGTGCCATCGAGGGTTCCGCAGCACCGGTGGCCATCATCCGCCATCCGGACGTGCGGCGCATGCTGATGCTCATGCGCTCCCAGATCGAGGCCATGCGCGCGCTGGCCTATACAGTGGCGGCGGCAGTCGACATGAGCTTGCGTCATGCGGACGAGCAGGAGCGCCAGCGCAACCAGGCATTCGTCGATCTGATGATCCCGGTGGTCAAGGGCTGGCTGACGGAAACCGGCAACGAGATGGCCTACCTGGGGGTGCAGGTGCACGGCGGCATGGGCTTCATCGAGGAGACCGGCGCGGCACAATTCATGCGCGACGCCCGCATCACCACCATTTACGAGGGCACGACGGGCATCCAGGCCAACGACCTGATCGGCCGCAAGGTCGCCCGCGAAAGCGGTGGCACGCTGAAGGTTGTCCTCGGACTGATGCGGCAGACACAGCAGGCAGCGGCCGCCGACGGCGAATTGGCTGCGGTCGCCACGGCGCTTGGACATGGCATCGATGCGCTGGCGCGGGCGGTCGACCATGTCGTCGCCAACTACGCCGGCGATACCCGTGCGGTCGCGGTCGGCGCGGTACCCTTCCTCAAACTGATGGGAATCGTTGCCGGCGGCTGGATGATGGCAAAGTCAGCCATGGCGGCACGCCGCCGCATTGCTGCCGGCGATGGCGATGCCTTCTACGCGGCCAAGATTGCCAGCGCAGACTTCTACGCAACCCATGTGCTGGCCGCCGCGCAGGGCTTGGCGCAAGTTGTCATCGATGGCGGCGCCAGCGCCCTGGCGATTGCCGACGAACTGCTTTGACCCCTGTCGTCATGACTGCTCTTGACAGGGTCGTGGCCGAGGTCACCGGCGGCGAGGTGAATTTTCCCACCCACGCCGATGTGGCCTTCAGGGTTCGCCTGGCGCTCGACGATCCGGACCTGCACCTGGCCAAGGCGGCGCAAATCATCCAGGCCGAGCCGCTGCTGGCGGCACGCGTGGTGGCGCTGGCGAATTCGGTGGCATTCCGTCGTAACGGCCGACAGGTGGCCGACGTGCGCAGCGGTGTCGCTCGCGTCGGTCTCCGGTTCGTCCGCGCCCTGGCGACGGCGCTGGTCATGCGCCAGATGGCGGGCAGCATTCGCTCGCCGGCTTTTCGCAATATGGCGACGAGGCTTTGGGAGCATACCGTTCATGTCGCCGCCCTGGCACATCTGTTGGCGGCCCGGTTCCGCTCGACTGCAAGCGATATCGCTCTTTTTGCCGGCATCGTGCACGAGGTCAGCGGCTTCTACCTGATTTCGCGTACCGATACGCATCCCGATCTATTCGCCGACGGCAGCCTGCTGAGCGCGGAGGCGGAAGCCACGGTCGGCAAGGCCGTCCTGGCGGCACTGGCGGTGCCCGCCGAGGTGGTGGCCGCGATCGAAGTGCTCTGGCAGCAGGGTCCGACAGTCTTCCCGCCGCGCACACTGGGCGATCTGCTTGCCCTCGCGCACCGCCTGACACCCATTGCATCGCCCTTGCAACGACAAGGTGAGGAAGTGCCCGCCCTGCCACTGGATCCCGCGGCCGACTCGCAGTTGGCCGAAATTCTCGAGCAGTCCGGCGACGAATTGGAGGCCTTGACTTCGGTGTTGCGTTATTGAATTTGTTGGAATAGACTGAAATTGTTCGGTCTAACTGAAAAAGGCAAACCCATCGAAAGGTGGGGACGCAAAGTCACCGGTCTAAAGGAAGTCCCGCAAGGGATTTCCCACGATAGCGGGATCGCCAGGCTAACCGAGGCTGCGTTCGATAGTCGTACTCTGTTCCGGTACTGCACTGAGGGCGCCGTCTCCTTCGACGCTCAGCCCGTCGGTTCCCATGCGGCATGGTTGCCGCAATCGCAGGTGACCTTGCGCCAGCCGGTATGACCGGTTGGTCGGCGGCGCGCTTGGCGCGTCTCGCAGCAAGGAGGTCGGCGATGGTGACGATGGCACTCGACAACGTAATCCGGTTTCCGGACAGTGCGCGTGGCTCTCTCAGCGACAGCTACCGCACCCGCACGCTCAATGAATCCCGGGATCTGGTCGCCCATAGATTGCGCGAGGCGGTACGGCCGCTTTGTTCGGCGCTCGAAGCGGAACTGCTTGTCCGCGGCGATACCGCCGACGAGCGGGAGCAGCGAAATTTCTACTACGGCGGACGGGAGTTGTTGCGCGAAAACGCAACACGCCTCGAAGGCCTGTTGGCGGCACACTGGCTGCGCCTGCTCGACGCGGCGGCCGGTAGAGCCGAGATGAAGCAGCCAACGCCGGATTCTTTCAGCGCTCTCGATGACTTGGAGCTGCTCGACTTCGGCGACATGGATGAGCAGATTGCCGTCAAGGCGTTTGCCAGTCGACTGCACGACGGCTGCGAAGATGGCCTGTTCGCCGCTGGTCGCCGGCTGGCTTTTCTGGCGGGTCGTCAAGAGAACTCGATCGTGGTCGAGGTAATCCTGGCCGACGCCTTGCAGGCAGCTTTGAAGGCGGTCGGTCTGCCGGTGCAACTACGGCTGGAAGTGCTGCATGGGCTCGAACGTATGGCGGTCAGCGCCTTTGGGCCGGTTATCCATGACCTGAATATTTTCATGGCCCGTCGCAACGTGCTGCCGAAGCTGCGCCGCAGCTATTCTCGACCCCAGGCCGACAAGACCCGCGCTGCCGAGCGGCCGGCTGCTGCCGGTGATGTCTTTGCGCTGCTGCAGCGTCTCGTTGCGGTGCCGTCCGCCGCCGATACAACGCGTGCTGCCAACGCCGCTGCGCCCGGGGGCGAGCAGGGACAGGGCAGGTCGATTGCCTCGATGGCCGCGGCGATGGAGCAGGCGATGACCACGCTGGACACTCTGCAGCGGACCATGCCGTCGGCTGCGGCGGCGCCCTCGACCGGCGTGCTGCGCGATTTTCGCAACAGCAGCGCCGGCCAGGGGCTCGGCCATCTGGATGCGATAACGGTCGATATCGTCGCCACGCTGTTCGATTTCATTTTCGATGACCCCGCCGTCGCCGACCCCATCAAGGCGCTGGTCGCCCGGCTGCAGATTCCGGTACTGAAGGTGGCGATGCTGGACAAGAGCTTCTTTTCCAGCAGGGCGCATCCGGCGCGACGTCTGCTTGATGGCATTTCTCGTGCCGCCACGCGCTGCGGACCGCAGGTCAGTCACGCCGATCCGCTCTACGCCCGCGTCGCCGACATCATCGAGCGGTTGCAAGCCGAGTTTTCCCAGGACGCCAGTTTGTTCGATGCCCTCTGCAGCGATCTGAATGCTTTCCTCGAAGGCCAGGAGGATCAGGCCGATGCCTTCGCGGTCCAGGCCGTACCGCTGGTGGCGGAGCGGGAGCGACGCGAATTGGCCGCCATGGCGGCTGACGAGGCGTTGTCGGCATGGCTGTCGACTCCGTTGCCATCTGGTGTGGCGGATCTGCTGGCACACGAGTGGCGCGCGTTGCTGGTGCGCCATTACCTCAACGGCGACGACGCGGCGTGGGACATGGCCATCACGACTGCCACCGACCTGGTCGCCAGCGTCACACCGCAGGCCGACTCACAGGGCCGCAAACAGCTGGCGGCGCAACTGCCGACGCTGGTCAAGAGCATTCACGATGGTCTCGACAGGCTGCATGTCGCTGTCGAACGCCGGCTGTCGCTGCTCGACTGCCTGTTCAGTATTCATGCCGCCGTGCTGCGGGGCGCCGCGCCGGTGGTGACGACCCTCTGGCCGCAGGCAGCGGCACCGGCCGCGCCGGAAATCGTCGCCGAATCGATCGAAACGGGCGAGACTCGACTCGAATGCATTTCGCTCGTCGATGCCGACAACGTTCCTGCCGAGGCGACCGACAGCGAGGCTCAGCAACGTGTCGAAGAGCTGAGCCGCGGTGACTGGGTCGAGTTCGCCGACGGCGAAGCCGGGCCCACACGCTATCGCCTCTCATGGGTCAGCCCGGAACGGGGCATCCTGCTGTTTACCAATCCGCAGTCGCCGCGAGCGCTGTCGGTGGCGCCCGCGGCGCTGGCGCTGCAGATCGAGCGCGGCGAGGCGGCCATCGTGCCGGTGGAGCCGATTTTCGAGCGTGCCGTGAATCGTGCCCTGGAGACGCTGAAGGCCGCCTAGTCGAGTTCGAGGCGGCGGGTGGTAACATCGCCGCCATGGCATCCGAACACGCTCACGACGATCTGCACCAGCGCATCGCGGCCCTGCGCCGGGATTTGCATGCCCATCCGGAACTTGCTTTCGACGAGAAACGCACATCCGATGCGGTGGCTTCCCATTTGGAGCAACTCGGCATCGAGGTGCACCGGGGCCTGGCCGGAACCGGCGTGGTGGCGCGCATCAAGGCAGGGACAGGCACGCGCTCGATCGGCCTGCGCGCCGACATGGACGCGCTGCCGCTGACCGAGCTCAACACTTTTCCTCATCGCTCGAAACACGAGGGCCGCATGCACGCCTGCGGCCACGATGGCCACACGGCAATGCTGCTCGGCGCTGCCGAAGTGCTGGTACAGCGGGCAAAGCGGGGCACGTTCGACGGCACGGTACATTTCATTTTTCAGCCGGCGGAAGAGCACGAGGGCGGCGGCCGCGTGATGGTCGAGGAAGGGCTGTTCGAGCGCTTCCCGATGGACATGGTGTTCGGTCTGCACAACTGGCCGGGACTGCCGGTGGGCAGCTTCGCCATCATCGACGGGCCGGTCATGGCCGGCGCCGACCGTTTCGAGATCTCCATCACCGGCCGCGGCGGCCATGCCGCCATGCCGCATCAGGCCACCGACACCGTGCTGGCCGGGGCGGCGCTGGTGCAGAGCCTGCAATCGCTGGTCAGCCGCGGCATCGATCCGCAGGAGGCAGCGGTGGTCAGCGTCACCCGCTTTCAGGCCGGCTTCGCCGATAACGTGCTGCCGGAAACAGCGGTGTTGGGCGGCACCGTGCGAACCTTCCGACCGGAATTGCAGGATGCGCTCGAAGCCGGCATGCGCCGGATCTGCCATGGAATCGAGCTGGCGCACGGCGTGGAAGTGGCTTTGCAGTACCACCGCGGCTATCCGCCGACGATCAACGATGCCGATGCCGCGTCGCTATGCCGCGAGGTGGCCAGGCAGGTGGCTGGCGGCGAATCAGCTTTGGTCGGGGCGAAGCCGAGCATGGGCGCCGAGGATTTCGCCTACCTGTCGCAGGTGGTGCCGGGTTGCTATGTCTGGCTGGGCAACGGCCCCGGCGAGGGCGGCTGCATGCTGCACAGCCCGCACTACGATTTCAACGACGCCATCATCCCGACCGGCATCCGCTACTGGGTAGCCGTGGCCGAACGGGCACTGGCGGATTAAAGGACCAGGCGGCCGCCGGCACACGAGTGCCAGCCTTCGAGGCGCGCCAGCGTCGGCAGCAGATTGAGGCCGGTGTCCTTCTTCAGCAGTCGGGCGGCGCTTCTCAGTTCAGAGAGGCTGGTGTCCACCGTCGTGCCGATGGCGGCGAAAGCCACGGCATTGCCGGCATCGCAGGAGGGGAAGGCGAGGGCGCGACCGCCGAAGGCTTCGCGCAGGCGTCCGACACTGTCCTGAAAACCCTTGCGCCGGCTGAGCAGATTCGTTACCAGCAGGCCCTCGTCGGTCAGCCGCATCTGACAGTTGGTGTAGAAGGGCAGCGTGTCGAGCATGCCGGTGCGGGCATCGGCGTCAAAGCCGTCGACCATGATCAGATCGAAGCGTGCTCTCGATCCAGCGACGAAATCCGCGCCGTCATCGATGACGATACGCAAGTGGCTGCTTTCCTCGGGCAGCTTGAAGTGTTGCCGTGCCGTGGCGACCACCGCCGGTTCGATCTCCACGACCGTCAGGCGCGCATCGGGCCGGTGCCGGTGCAGGAACTTGGTCAGCGACGCGGCACCGAGACCGATCAGCAGGACCTTGCGTGGCCAATGCGCTTCCGGCCGCAGCAGCAGGCTGGCCATCATCTCCCGCGTGTAGTCGAGTTCCAGTGCCCAGGGGCGGGCGATGCGCATGGCGCCCTGCACCCAGTCGGAACTGAAATGCAGGTAGCGGACGCCCGCCGACTCGCTGACCAGGATTTCCACGGTCAATGCAGAGTGCGG
This sequence comes from Rhodocyclaceae bacterium, assembly GCA_035654135.1. Lineage (GTDB taxonomy): Bacteria > Pseudomonadota > Gammaproteobacteria > Burkholderiales > Rhodocyclaceae > Fen-999. The sequence goes on from DASRXN010000026.1 coordinate 21,626, forward strand.
TCGGGCGGCGCGAACAGCTGGTCCAGTACCTCGGCGCCGTAACGGTATTCCTGGTTGCAGATGTCGTCGTTAATGACGATTTCGCCATGTTCGGCGAGCGTGGCTTCGAGCTCGGCGCGGCCGAGAGAACGCAGCATCACCAATACCTTTTCCTCGTTGCGCGGACAGTGGTAGGTGACGGCGCGCGCCTTGAACAGGCGCACGTCCTCCTCGGCGAACAGCCGCGTCAGCAGGGTTTCCGCGGGCAGTGCGAGTTCCGCCGCCGCGATCGTTGCCGCCAGTTGCTGTATGCGGTTCCAGCCATCGGCATCGCGCTCGTCGGCGTTGGGCAGCTTCTGGAGAAACAGGCCGCAGGCGTGGCCCGCGTCGGCCATCAGCCACAGGCGGGCCGGCGCCTGCTCCGACTGGACCAGATAGTGCTCGAACACCTTGGCGACGCTATCGCCGACGAGCGGCACGATGCTCTGGTAGGGCTGCCGGGTAGCATTGGTATCCAGTGTCAGCGCCAGGCGGCCATCGCCGAGCAGGACGGAAAGCGGCGCCGGCGCCAGGTCTGGTGGCGCCTTGGCCAGACCGCGCAGGCGCAACTGCTCGTCGCAATCGACCACCAGCATGCGTACCGGGCCGTGGCCCTGAAGATGGAAGGTGAGGCGCCCCGGTGTCTTCAGGTTGCTGCCGACGATTGCGGTCACCGCCGTCAGCTCGCCGAGCAGGTTGCGCGCGGCGTCGGCATAGCCCCGTCCGGCCTGCATCTGCCGCCAGGCGGGACCGAGCCGGACCAGTGCACCACGGATATCCAGATTCTCGAAGAGGAAGGGGCGAACGCTGTCCATTACTTGACGAAGCTGCCGAACATCCCTGGATCGAAGCCGACCAGCAACTGGCCCGCTTCGGTGAGCACCACCGGCCGCTTGATCAGGCTGGGGAACTCGACCATCAGGGCCACCGCCTTGCTCTGCGTCTGGATGTCCTGCTGCTCCGGTGTCAGCTTGCGGAAGGTTGGACCCTTGGTGTTCACCAGCGTCTTCCAGCCCACCACACGGCACCAGGCGACCAGCTGGTCGCGCGGCACACCCTGCTTCTTGTAGTCGTGGACAGTGTAGGCGACGCCATGCTCGTCGCACCAGGCGAAGGCCTTCTTCATGGTGTCGCAATTCTTGATGCCGAAAATCGTGACCATGGTTTCCCTATTGTTTCAGCTTGGCGAAGGCTGCCGCCATCGCGCCGGCCGGCGCCACCTCGCGGCGCGGTTCTGGGCGCGCGCCACGCCGATTCGGCGTGTCACCACCACTGACTTTTGCCTGCGACTCAGTCGCGTCGGCAAGCCGCATTGTAAGGGCGATGCGCTTGCGCGGCAGGTCGACTTCCAGCACCTTCACCTTGACCACGTCGCCGGCCTTGACCACCGTGTGCGGGTCCTTGACGAACTTGTTGGAGAGCGCGGAAACGTGCACCAGTCCGTCCTGGTGCACGCCGATATCGACGAAGGCGCCGAAGTTGGTGACGTTGGTGACCACGCCTTCCAGCAGCATGCCGGGTTGCAGATCCTTCAGCTGCTCGATGCCTTCCTTGAAAGAGGCCGTCCTGAATTCGGGACGCGGATCACGGCCGGGCTTTTCCAGCTCTCTGAGGATGTCCTGCACGGTCGGCAGGCCGAACTTCTCGTCGGTGTATTTCGCCGCATCGACAAGGGACAGGCTGCCGTCATTTGCTATGTCGGCGAGGATGCGTGCGGCGACCGGATAGGCTTCCGGATGCACCGCCGAGGCGTCGAGCGGGTTGTCGCCGTCATTGATGCGCAGGAAGCCCGCCGCCTGTTCGAAGGTCTTTTCGCCCAGGCGCGGCACGGCCTTCAGTTGCGTACGGTTGCGGAAGGCGCCGTGCTGGTCGCGATAGGCGACGATGTTGGCGGCGAGGCCACCCGAGAGGCCCGAGATGCGGGTCAGCAAGGGGACGGAGGCGGTATTGACGTCCACGCCGACCGAGTTGACGCAGTCTTCCACCACGGCATCGAGCGATCTGGCCAGCCGCGTCTGATTGACGTCGTGCTGATACTGGCCGACACCAATCGACTTGGGATCGATCTTGACCAGCTCGGCCAGCGGATCCTGCAGGCGGCGGGCGATGGAGACCGCGCCGCGCAGGCTGACGTCGAGATCGGGGAACTCCCGAGCGGCCAGTTCGGAAGCGGAATACACGGAGGCGCCGGCCTCCGAGACGAGGATCTTGTCGAGTTTGAGTTCGGGATGGCGCTTGATCAAATCGCCCGCCAGCTTGTCGGTCTCGCGGCTGGCGGTGCCGTTGCCGATGGCGATCAGGTTAACGCCGTGCTTCTGGCACAGGAGGCGCAGGCCAGCGAGCGAACCTTCCCAGTCGCGGCGCGGCTCGTGCGGATAGATGGTGACGGTGTCGAGCAGCTTGCCGGTGGGATCAACCACCGCCACCTTGCAGCCGGTACGGATGCCGGGATCGAGCCCGAGCGTGACGCGCGGGCCGGCGGGCGCGGCCAGCAGCAGGTCGTGCAGGTTGCGGGCGAAGACGCGAATGGCTTCCTCCTCGGCGCGTTCGCGCAAGCCATTCATCAATTCCAGTTCCAGGTGCAGCGAGAGCTTGACCAGCCAGGTCCAGCGGATGGTCTCCAGCAGCCACTTGTCGGCGGCGCGGCCCTGGTCGCGGATGCCGAAGTGTCCCGATACCATGGCGATGCACGGCGAATTTTCCGGCGGATCGCGCAGTTCCTGCTCGGTCTTCAATGCGAGACGCAGCACCTCCTCCTGGCGGCCACGGAACAGCGCCAGCGCACGGTGCGATGGTACGCTGGCGATGCGCTCGCGGAAGTCGAACCAGTCGCGGAACTTGGCGCCGGCCTCCTCCTTGCCTTCGACCATGGTCGAGACGATCAAGGCATGGTCGTGCAGATGGATGCGCAGCTTTTCCAGCATTACCGCGTCCTCGCTGAATCGCTCCATGAGAATCTGGCGGGCGCCATCCAGCGCAGCCTTGATGTCAGGCACGTGCTTTTCCGGTGGTTCGATGGCGGTATTGACGTACTTCGCCGCTTCGGTTTCCGGCGCCAGCGTCGGGTCGTCGAACAGGGCATCGGCCAGCGGCTCCAGGCCTGCCTCGCGGGCGATCATGGCCTTGGTGCGGCGCTTGGGCTTGTAGGGGAGATAGAGGTCTTCGAGGCGCTGCTTGGTGTCGGCGTTCTCGACATCGTTCTTCAGTTCCGGCGTCAGCTTGCCCTGTTCCTCGATCGATGCCAGTACGGCGGCTCGACGTTCCTCCAGTTCGCGCAGATAGCCCAGGCGCTCCTCCAGCGTGCGCAACTGCGTGTCGTCGAGGCCGCCGGTGACTTCCTTGCGATAGCGGGCGATGAAGGGCACGGTGGCGCCCTCGTCCAGCAGCTGGACGGTGGCGAAGATCTGTTGCGGGCGGACGCCGAGCTCGTCGGCAATGCGTTGTTCTATCGAGGGCAGCATGAAAGTCAGGCTTGGTGGTACGGGGCGCGCACCATAGCGCAGCCCCGGGACTCGTTCAAGGCTTGACTTTCTTCTCCAGGTTCAGTGATGCCGAGTTGATGCAGTAGCGCAGACCCGTCGGTGCCGGGCCGTCGGGAAAGACGTGGCCCAGATGGGCGCCACATTGCGAACAGGTCACCTCGGTGCGCTGCATGCCGTGGCTGCCATCGTTGGCCTCGGCGACACCCTCGGCTGCCAGCGGCGCCTTGAAGCTGGGCCAGCCGCAACCCGAGTCGAATTTCTGGTTGGATGCGAATAACGGTGCGCCGCAGCAGATGCAGCGATAGGTACCATCCTCATGACAGTCCCAGTATTCGCCGGTGAAGGCCCGCTCGGTGCCCTTTTCCCGGGTCACTTGGTATTGCATGGAGGTCAGTTGCTGGCGCCATTCGGCATCGGTCTTCTTGATCTGCGGCATGGGAGTCTCTCCGGAAGGGCACCGTATAATCGGTCGCCAACAGAATCTCGGAGTTTTCTTCCATGCGCAAGTTCATTTTCATTCTCGTCCTGGCCGGTTTTTCCCTGGCTGCATGGGCCGACGAATTGCCCGCCCGTCAGGGCCTCATTGCTTTCCGTGCTCCCATGGAGGCCATCGTCAAGGAAGCCGCCAAGGGCCAGAAGTCCGACCTGGACGAAATGGCCAGGATGTACAAGGGGGCGGGCGACGCCTGGCAGCAGGTTGCCGGACAGGCCCTCGACCTGGGACAGTATGGTGTGCCGGTCGACCGGCAGGAGGATGTCTGGCGACAAGTGCGCACGATGAGCATGCTGGTGGGCTATATGGACGAGGCCATCAAGCGCGGCAATCGGGGCTTGATGCTGAGGTCGGCCGAACTGCTGACTCCGGCCTACGAGAAGCTTGCCGCCTCTCTGGGAGTGCGCTGAGTGCGTGTCGCCGTCCTTGGCGCCGGTCTCGTCGGCGTTGCGTCGGCATGGTACCTGAGGGAGGACGGCCACGAAGTCACTGTGATCGACCGGCAACCAGGCGTGGCGCTGGAGACGAGTTTCGCCAACGGCGGCCAGATATCCACCAGCCATGCCGAGCCGTGGGCCAACCCCCGCGCACCGGCGAAGGTGCTGCGCTGGCTCGGTCATGAGGATTCGCCGCTGCTCTGGCGCTTGCGCGCCGATGCCGCCCAGTGGGCCTGGGGCCTGCGTTTCCTCTGCGAATGCACGCCTGGCAGGACGCGGGCCAACATAGTCGCCATCCTGCGCCTTGCCCTCTACAGCCGGGCGTTGCTGAAGGACTTGCGACCGGCGCTGGATCTCGAATACGACCAGCAGTTGCAGGGCATCCTGCACTTCTATACCGACGCTGCCGAATTCGAGCACGCCATCCCCCAGGCCGAGCTGATGCGGCAATACGGCTGCCAGCGGTTGGTGAAGACGGCCGCCGAATGCCTGGCCATCGAGCCGGCCCTCAAGGCATCCACGGTGCCTATCGTCGGCGGTACCTACACGGCGGAGGATGAATCGGGCGATGCCCACAAGTTCGCCAGCGAGCTGGCGCAAGACGCCGCAACGCGGGGTGTGGTTTTTCGCTACGGCGAGAAGATCGCCGAATTGCTGGCCGACGGTGGCGGGGTGACGGGCGTCCGCCTGGAGGGAGGTAGTGTTTTGACGGCCGACGCCTATGTGGTGGCCCTCGGCAGCTACACGCCCCTGCTGCTGCGGCCGCTGGGCATCCGCCTGCCCGTCTATCCCGCCAAGGGCTATTCGGCGACGATTCCTCTTGCTGCCGACTGCGTGGCCCCAACCGTCAGCCTGACCGACGATGGCCACAAGATCGTCTTTTCACGTCTCGGCAACCGGCTGCGCGTGGCCGGAACGGCCGAATTCACGGGCTATGACACCTCAATCAATGACGTGCGCTGCCAGGCGCTGGTGCGACGAACCCGGGCCCTGTTTCCGGATATCGATCTGCCTGCGGACATCGAGTTCTGGGCCGGCCTGCGGCCGGCGACGCCGAGCAACGTGCCGGTGATCGGGCAGACGCGGCTGCCGAACCTCTGGCTCAACACCGGCCACGGCACGCTGGGCTGGACCATGGCCTGCGGCACGGGCCGGCTGCTGGCAGACATCGTCGGCGGTCGGCCGCCGGAAATCGACCCTTCGGCGTACCGCCACGGCTGACTTTCAGTGCAGGTGGCGCGGTGCGGCCTCGGCCTGATCCTCGGGCAGTTCTGCGTGGCTTGGCTCGCCCTCGGGATTCGGGTAGAGCGGAGCGCCGCAGTCGTCGCAGTATTCCATCGGAAAGCGATGGTCGAGGGCGACGATATCGCGCAGTCCCGCCTCCTTTAGCACCGTTTCGATCTGCGCCGGCGTGTCGGCGGACTCGTCCTCGGCTTCCAGCAGCGGCCAGACGACGCCATGCACCACGTCGGTCGAGTCGTTCATGGTGAAGCCGATCCGGTACTCCTCGAGTTGGCGGTCGTAGTACGGCGCCAGCACGGCGCGCAGATCAGTCGCGGCGACGTTTAGCGTCGTCTGCAGGAAGGCCACGGCGGCCCGCAGCGAGTAGGGGCGGGACGCGCGGTCGGCCTCGCGGGCAGCGGCGTGGTAAGGCTGGGGCAACAGCAGCTCGACGGCACAGGCCGGCAGCAGCGGCCGCAGGGCTTCGCCGCCCTGGTCGCGCCACTGCTTTAGCGCTTCCTGGCGAGAGCTATCATCTTCCTGCCAGCGGAATATCGCCGCGCCCCGCGGCGCCGCGACGGCACCGATCAGGTAGCGGGTGTCGGAAAGGAAACTCGTCGTTTCCGGCAGGCCGCTGGTATCCAGCTTCAGGTCCTTGCCGTGCAGCGCGGCCTTGGCCAGCCGCTCGGTCAGTTGCGCGGTTTCGCTGTAGCTCTGCGGCAGTTGATCCGGACTCCAGAGGTAGTCGGTCAGCCCGAGTTTGGCGTCGGCGGCGAGCACATGGGCTTGCAGCTGGACGCTCAGCGCGGCCAGATGATCGGGGGCAATGGTTCCCGATGGAATCACGTACCGCGACCAGGCGAGCACCGGCGCGGCGAAGAGAAGGACGTCCTGCGCCGTGCCGGTTTCCGGCCGCCTGGTTTCGCAGCAGGACTCGACCATGTCGGCCAGCTCGTCGTAAGCCCGGCCGCCAGCGCCATACAGATGATCCAGGGTGCCGTTGATGGTCGCGTCGTCGCCGTCCGCCAGCAGGCGGTCGATGGCCGCAGCCAGGCGGGTTTGCCAGAAGGCATCCTCGATGCGGCTGGATGACTGGGCGAGGCTGCCGGCGAGCCGAATCAACTCCTCGGCAGCGGGATTTTGCTTGGCGCGGCGGGAAAATCGGGTGCGTTTCATTGTATGACCTGCGGCGGGCCCACCAACCAGCAATGGCTGGCGCCCTGAAGAAGGGAAGGCATTCTAGCAGTTCGGCCGGTCCCGGCCGGGCAGGGGGAAACTGCTAGAATGCAACGGTTTTATTTCGCCCGGTGATCAAATGTTCTCTCGCTTGATGCCCCAGGAGGGCAAGTTTTTCGATCTGTTCAATGCGCACGCGGAACTGATCGCCCAAGGCGGCCGCGAACTGGGCGCCCTGGTCGATGACATGGTCGAAAGCACCGATGCCCTGTTCCGCCACACGCAGGCTATCGACGAGATCGAGAAACGGGCGGACAAGATCACCCACGAGACCGTCGCGCTACTGCACACCACCTTCAACACACCGCTCGACCGCGACGAGATCCACAAACTGATCACCCGCATGGACGACATCCTGGACCTGACCCAGGACGTGGCACAGTCGATGTACCTCTACGACGTGCGCAAGCTGACCCAGGAAGCCTGCCACCTTTCCGATATCTGCGTTTCCTGTTGCGAGCGTGTCAAGTCGGCGGTATCGCTGCTCAACAACATGGACAACGGTCCGGCGATCCTGAAGACCTGCGAGGAAATCGACCGGCTGGAATCCGATGCCGACCGCGCCATGCGCACCGGCATGGCCAAGCTGTTCCGCGAGGAGCAGGATACCCGCCAGCTGATCAAGCTGAAGGCGATCTACGAGCTGCTGGAGACTATCACGGACGCTTGCGAGGACGTGGCGAACATCATCGAAGGCATCGTCCTCGAGAATTCCTGACCCGCGATCATGTCGGGCATCGAAATCAGTCTCACCACCGTCGTCGTGCTGGTCGCCCTGGCGCTGGTTTTCGACTTCATGAACGGCTTCCACGATGCCGCCAATTCCATTGCCACCATCGTTTCCACCCGGGTCCTGAAGCCTCATCAGGCGGTGATCTGGGCCGCCGTCTTCAACGTCATCGCCTATTTCATTTTTGAGTTGAAGGTCGCCAGCACCATCGGCAAGGGCACCATCGATGCGTCCATCGTCGATCACTACATCGTCTTCGGCGCCCTGATCGGTGCCATCGTCTGGAACGTCATCACCTGGTACTACGGCATTCCGTCGAGTTCGTCGCATGCCTTGGTCGGCGGCCTGGTGGGCGCGGCGCTGGCCAAGTCCGGTCCCGGTGCGCTGGTCTGGGCCGGCGTCGGCAAGATCATCGCCTTCATCTTCATCGCGCCGCTGCTGGGTTTCTTCGTCGGCGGCTTCCTCATGGTCATCGTTTCCTGGGCCTGCAACCGGACCTCGCCGACCAAGGTCGACCGCCTATTCCGTCGCCTGCAACTGCTGTCCGCAGCCGCCTACAGCCTGGGTCACGGCGGCAACGACGCCCAGAAGACCATTGGCATCATCTGGATGCTGCTGATGGCTGCCGGCATGGCGAAAACCGGCGACGGCGTTCCCGGCTGGGTGGTGATGTCCTGCTACACGGCCATGGGTCTGGGCACCATGTTCGGCGGCTGGCGCATCGTCAGGACCATGGGCCAGAAGATCACCAAGCTCAACCAGCCGCGCGGCTTCGCCGCCAATTCGGCGGGCGCGGCGACGCTCTTCCTCGCCACCGCCTTGGGCATCCCGGTCTCCACCACACACACCATCACCGGCTCGATCATGGGCGTCGGCGCCACCGGCGGCATGAGAAAGGTCCGCTGGACGGTCGCCGGCGGCATCGTCTGGGCCTGGGTGCTGACGATTCCAGCCACGGCGCTGATCGCGGCCATCGCCTGGTGGCTGGGGCAAGCGCTGCTGTAATTCCTCGCGACGTGAGCCAGCGAAGCGTTCCGGGGGCTGCCGCCTTCGCCATCATGGTGCTGCTCTGCGCCATCTGGGGTTTGCAGCAGGTGGCCATCAAGCTGACGCTGGCCGGCATCAGTCCGATCCTGCAAGTCGGCCTGCGTTCTGCCATCGCTGCCGTGCTGGTGTTCGGCTGGGCGTGGTGGCGCGGCATCGCATTGTTTCCGGCCGATGGTTCGCTACGGCCCGGCCTGCTGGCGGGCACGCTGTTCGCACTCGAGTTCGTCTGCATCTATGCCGGCCTCGAATACACGGGCGCCTCGCGCATGGTGGTGTTCCTTTACACCGCGCCGTGCTTCACCGTGCTCGGATTGCACTGGTTCGTGCCCGGCGAGCGCATCGGCGTGCGCCATGGTTTCGGCGTCGCGCTGGCCTTCGGTGGCATCGTGCTCGCGTTTGCTGAAGGCATGTGGCGTACCGCGACGGCTGACTTCTGGATCGGCGACCTGCTCGGCGTGCTCGCCGCCATCCTCTGGGCCGCAACCACGGTGACGATCCGCGCCACCGGCCTCACCCGCGTCGCCGCCGCGCGGGTCCTGCTCTACCAGCTCGCCGTATCGGCGCTGATCGTGCTGCCGATCTCCTTTCTGACGGGCGAACCGGGCATCACTGCGCCGACGCCGTCGGTGCTGCTCGCCATGGCCTATCAGGTCGTCATCGTCGCCTTCGCCAGCTACCTCACCTGGTTCTGGCTGCTGACCAAATTCCTCGCCAGTCGCCTGATGGTGTTCTCCTTCCTGACGCCGCTGTTCGGCGTGGCATTCGGCGTTGTGCTGCTGGGCGAACGCATGAGTACCCAGTTCGGTCTCGCCGCGTTGCTGGTGGTCGCCGGTATCGCGCTGGTAAACGCGCCGGGGCAACGCTGATTCCATCCATCGTCCCGGTACCCCCCCCGCTGGGCATCCTCGGCATACAGCCAGCGAGTGTATTGAAGACGCTGATGGAGTTATTTGCCTTGGTTAACTGAGCAGACGGCTAACTGGCTCTGCCGGCTACAGGCCCGGCAGGGCACACGAATGGTGTCGACCCGCAGTTCGGAACATCACGAGTTCCCCGCCATCCCGGAGGCGGCCCGCGGGTCGACTTCATCCTAGGGTGATGTTCGGTCCACCACTGTCGGACGCCGCCGGTTTGCCTGTAGGACTTATCCTGCACGCGCCCGGCAGATTTGGCTCGCCATGAACTCAGTGCCGCCGGCGCAGGTCTGAATCTGAACACCGTTGCGGAGAGTTCGACATGTTGCGCGTAGCGATCGTCGATGACCACGAAATTGTGCGCGCCGGATTCCGCGAAATGCTGGCCGGCGAGTTGGGCATCGCAATTGCCTTCGAAGCCGGCTCCGGTGAGGAAGCCCTGGACAGTCTGCGTGACAACGCGTGCGACGTCCTGCTGCTCGACCTGGCCCTGCCCGGCCAAAGCGGCGTCGACGTGCTGCGTACCGTGCGGCAGCGGTACGCCGACATGCATGTGCTGGTGCTCACAGGCTATCCCGAGGAGCGCTATGCCATGGCCATGATCCGCAATGGCGCCGACGGCTACCTCTGCAAGGAATGCGGTCGTGACGAATTGCTCAAGGCGGTGCGGACGGTCGCCAATGGCCGTCGCTACGTGTCGCCGCACATGGCTGAATTGCTGGCCGAGGAAGCGACCGGTGACCGCACTGCGGCGCCGCATCAACAGCTCTCCGGGCGCGAGTTGCAGGTGTTCCTCAGGCTCGCCGGCGGCGAGTCGGTATCGGAAATCGGTCGGGCACTGAACATCAGCATCAAAACCGTGAGCACCTACAGGGCCCGGCTGCTCGAAAAGCTGGGGGTGGCGAGCAACGCCGAACTCGCCACCTATGCCGTACGCCACGGCTTGATGGCCGATTGAAGGATGCGTCGCCATGACATGCCTTGACATGCCGCCCCTGAAAGTGTTTCTGGTCGAGGATTCGCTCATCGTGCGTGATGCGCTGAGCCGCATTCTGGCCCGCATCGGCGGTGTGCAGATCGTCGGCGGCGCGGAAGACGAAAGGACCGCGCTCGAATTGATGCAAGACCGGCGCCCGGACGTGGCGATCGTCGACCTGAAGCTGCGTTCCGGCAGCGGTATCGGCGTGCTCAAGGCGCTGTCCCGGGACCCGGACCGCTTCGGTCGTCCGCGCGCCGTGGTGTTTTCCAATCACAGCCACAGGCTGGCGCGCGAGCGCTGGCTGGCGCTCGGGGTGGAGCGCATCTTCGACAAAGCGACGCAAATCGACGAGTTGCTAGCCTACATACGTCAGACGGTGCCTTCCTGAACCGGCGCCAGCGCCGCGAGCGGAATGACGATGACGATCCGGGTACCCTGGCCCGGCCGGCTGGTGAGGCGGAACTGGCCAGAACACATCTGTACGCGATGCTTCATGCCGGCCAGGCCGTGATGCCGCGCTAGCGACGCGTCGTCGTGGAAGCCAATCCCGTCGTCGGCAATCTCGAGTTGCAGTCGTTTGTCCATCGTTCGCAGGGCTATGGTCACGCACTTGGCGCGGGCATGCTTGCGGATGTTGGTCAGCGCTTCTTGGGCGATGCGGAATACGGCCAGCGCCGAGTCTGGCGCCAGTTCGGCATCCTGTTCCGGCAGCTCGACCCGAAGCGTTTCTTCGCCGCCGCTGGCGAACTCGTCGCACAGCGAGTGCAGCGTGCTGACCAGCCCCAGTTCCTCGAGCAGCGGCGGCCTCAGGCCATCGATGATGCGCCGTTTCAAGGCGATGCCACGATCGAGAAATCCGGCCAGCTTGTCGACACGCTCGCGGCAGCCGACGCGGACGCCATCGTCCACATGCTCGGCAACCCAGCCCAGTTCCATCTTGGCCGCGGTCAGCAGCGAGCCCAATTCATCGTGCAGTTCGCTGGCCAGGCGTGCCTTTTCCGCTTCGCGGGCCTTGGTCAGGTAGCTGGCAAGATCGCTGAGTTCCATGGTGCGCTCCTGTACGAGCGCGTCGAGGCGCTCGTTCTCGCTGCGCAGCATGGCGGCGATCTGCTCGCGCAACCTGGTCCTGCGATCGATGGCGCGGAACAGGATCACCATCTGCGTCAATGCCGCCAAGGCTAGGCCGGCGACCACCCAGCGGGTGCGCTTGACGTGATTGGTCGAACGCTCGAACGATGCTTCCGCCTCGGCGGCAACGACGGCCTTGAGCCCAAGCAGGCGGTCGCGGATGCGGTCCGTATAGCGCTTGCCCTGCGCGCGCGCATCCGGCCCGGCGATGCCGAGCTGGACGGCGTCGCCCATGGTGCGCAGCTTGACCGCGACAAGGTTCGAAAGGTCGGCCAGGGCGGCGTCGTTCTCGGGGCTGGGCGCGAGATCCCGGTGAATCTGGGCCAGGGTTTCGTTGGCGGTGGCCAGGCTTTTCTTGTACGGTTCGAGGTGGTCCCGGTTGCCAGTCAGCAGGTAGCCGCGCACGGCGTTTTCGGCTTCGATCAACTGAATGAGCATGCTGTCGAGATGCTCGATGCGTTCGCCCTGTCGCCGCAGATCGTCCAGGGCATTGAGGTTTGCGCTTGCCTGCCAGAGGGTCGATCCCAGCAGTAGCAGCACCAGTGCGCCGCCGAGCGCAAGGAAGAGGTGGTGCGAGTGGCGCGGGAGACGCTTGTTGCGAAGTGCCGAGAGCGTGGCTGCATTCATGGCGTGCCTCCTGCCCGCGGACCATCCCGGCCGGTCCGCGGGTGCGGGATTCGTCCTACAGACGATTCAGTAAGGTCTGACAGCAACTCGACCTGCGGGTTCATACCATGAAACCGACTCCCGGCAATGTCGTCGGCGAGTCGGCGAATTTGCCGATTTCAAGGAAACGAACCATGAAACGCAAAATCAGCCTCAACACCCTATGGGTACTTTCAAGGAGACCAACCATGAAGCGCAAACTCAACCTCAATACCTTGCTGCTCCTCACAGCGCTGCCGATGGGCGCGCTGGCCGCCGGGCCAACGGCCCCGAGCAACAGTCCCCCGGCCGGCCAGCCCGCCGCCGTCGCGCCAAAGACGGATCCGGCGCCAATGTTCTCTGAACTCGACGTCAACCACGACGGCTTCGTGATCAAGGAGGAAGCCAAGCGGTCAGCCGAGGTCACCGCTCGCTTCGATGCGCTCGACACCAACCACGACGGCAAGATTTCCGCTGCCGAATACACCAAGGGCATGCAGGGACATTAACTGCCGGCCATGCCAGGCCAAGGCCGTTCTGGTTGCCCGCGGGCGCCGGTTCGTTGCTTGCGGGTGATCCGTTCGGCCATCGGAAAAGGAGAAGATCATGTCGAACACGAAATCCGCTTTTGCTGCCGCGTTGGCGGCCATGCTGATCGCCGCCTGCGGCGCCACACCCACCAGGGAAAGCACCGGCGAGTACATCGACGATGCGGCCATCACTACCAAGGTCAAGGCCACGCTGGTCGAGGACAAGACCGCCAAGGCTTCCGACGTGATGGTCGAAACCTTCAAGGGCACGGTCCAGCTTTCCGGTTTTGCCAATAGTCGTGCCGAGATCGACGCCGCGGTGCAGGCCGCGCGCCAGGTCAAAGGCGTGAAGGAGGTTCGCAACGACATACAACTGAAGCCGGGGGCGCAGTGACGCTACCGCGGCGATCAGATTGATCGCGAGGAAAGCGAAATGATGAACAAATATTCCCGTTCAATCATCATGGTCTGCCTGTTGATCGTGGCCGGCTGTTCCAACATGTCGGCACGGGACAGAAATACCGCCATCGGTGCCGCGGTAGGCGGCGTGGCCGGTTCCGTGCTAACCAATGGCAGCGGCGTGGGCACTGTCGGCGGCGCCGCCGTGGGCGGCGTCATCGGCAACCAGGTCAAACACTAGCTTGCGCGCAGGAACCCCAAGTGCATCAAACGCTCTGAGGGGTAGGGGATCGGCTCACGCGATCCCCTTCATAGGAGAAGGGCATGCGCCTGTCACTACGGTTCATCATTCCCCTGATCCTGGCCTTGGCGGCGATCGCCTATGCGGTGGTGCCGTTGGTCGATCAGTTGACCTTGAGCTGGTTCGTGCGCGATCTGGACATGCGTTCGGCGCTTGTCGCCAACACGATCCAGGAGCCGTTGATCGAGCTGGCGCGCGACGACGAGCACGCCAAGATTGCGCCGCTGTTCAAGAAGCTCGTCCAGGATCAGCGGCTCTATGCGGTCGGCTTCTGTGATGCCGAACACAAGTGGCAAGTCGTCACTGAAAACTACCCGCGCATTCTCGAATGCAATTCCATAGACACGTTTCTGGCTGGCCAAACCTCCGTGCTACAGAGCGCCAACGGACCGCTGCACGCGTCGGTGGCGGACATTGGTGCCGACGGCCACCAGTGGGGACGGTTGGTATTGGTGCACGATATGAGCTTCGTGCAGCGTCGCAGCGAGGAAACGCGGCGTTACGCCTTCTACTTCTTTGCCGGGCTTGGCGCTGTGGTGTCGATGATCACAGGCATCATCGCGCAGTTAAGCTGGCGCGGCTGGGTGCAGGGAACCCGGGCTATCATGCGCGGCGAGGGGTTGCTGCGACCGATCGAGAACGTGGCCGTGCCGGAACTCCAGCCCATCGCCAAGGACCTGCACAGCCTGATCCGCGACCTCGAATCCGATTTCCGCGCCCGCGACGAGGCGCAGGTTACATGGAACCCGGCGGCGCTGCGCACCATCTTGCGCGAAGACCTGCGCGGCGACGACATCCTGGTCGTATCCAATCGCGAACCGTACCTGCATATGCGCGACGCCGCGCAGGAGATCGTCGTACAGCGTCCTGCGAGCGGATTGGTGACGGCGCTCGAACCCATCATGCGCGCGTGTTCGGGCACCTGGCTCGCGCACGGCAGCGGCACGGCGGACCGGGACGCGGTGGACGAGAATGACAGGGTCGCCGTACCGCCCGACCAGCCCGGTTACAACCTGCGCCGGATCTGGCTGACCCCGGAGGAAGAGGCTGGCTACTACTACGGCTTTGCCAACGAAGGGCTGTGGCCGCTGTGTCACATCGCGCACGAGCGGCCGACGTTCCGCGCCTCGGATTGGCAGACCTATGCCGAGGTGAACAGGAAATTCGCCCGCGCCGCGATCGACGAAGCCAGGAAAGAAAATCCCATCGTCATGGTGCAGGACTACCATCTGGCGCTGATGCCGCGAATCCTTCGCGAGCAGTTGCCCGAGGCGACCATCATTTCCTTCTGGCACATTCCGTGGCCGAACCCGGAAACGTTTTCCATTTGTCCGTGGCGCCACGAGCTGCTGGATGGCATGCTCGGCAGCAGCATTCTCGGCTTCCATACCCAGTTCCACTGCAACAACTTCCTCGACACCGTGGATCGCCTGCTCGAGGCGCGCGTGGACCGCGAGACGTTCACCGTCACTTATCGGGGTCAGGACACGGCGGTCAAGCGCTATCCGATTTC
>DASRXN010000027.1:0-6116 GCA_035654135.1 Rhodocyclaceae bacterium
ATGAATACCGTCTGCACCGTGCGGCCCCAGACCTGCGGCAGCGCCGCGTCGAGGTCGCGCATCAGCGCGGCGAGATACTCGTCCTCAGGGATGCCGTTCTTGACTTCGTGTGAGTTGAAGTCGCAGTAGGGGCACTTCCGCACGCACCACGGAAAATGCACGTAAAGCGAGAGTGGAATCACCGCCGCGATTTCAGCCGCTCCATCAGCTTGCCGAGCGCGATGCCGCGGTGGGAGATGCCGTTCTTCTTCTCCGACGGCAGTTCGGCGGCGGTGCAGCCGAACTCGGCCAGCCAGAAATAGGGGTCGTAGCCGAAGCCGTTCTGGCCGCGCGGCGTGTCGACGATCTCGCCCCACCACTCGCCCTCGGCGATGATCGGCTGCGGGTCGTCGGCATGGCGCACGAAGACCAGGATGCAGTAGTAATGGGCACGGCGATCGGCCTTGCCCTGCAAGTCAGCGATCAGCTTCTCGTTGTTGCGCTGGTCCGATTTCGGCTCGCCGGCGAAGCGCGCCGAATAGACGCCGGGCGCACCGCCAAGCGCCTCGACGCAGATGCCGGAATCGTCGGCCAGCGCCGGCAGGCCGGTCAGCTTCGCGGCGTGGCGGGCCTTGGCGATGGCGTTCTCGACGAAGGTGCCGTGCGGCTCCTCGGCTTCGGGCACGTTGAACTGCGCCTGCGGCAGCACTTCGAAATCGACGGTGGCGAGCAGGGCGGCAAACTCCCGCAGCTTGCCGGGATTGTTGGAGGCGAGGACGAGTTTTTTCATGATTGGAGCGATGTTTTCTGAGCGGTGATGATCTGGCCGATGCCGGTGGTGGCGAGATCGAGCAGCGTTTCCATCTCGGCACGGCTGAAGGGCGCGCCCTCGGCAGTACCCTGTACTTCCACCAGGCCGCCGCTGCCGGTCATGACGACGTTCATGTCGGTGTCGCAGGAAGAGTCTTCGTCGTAGTCGAGATCGAGCACCGGTGTGCCCTCGAAGATGCCGACCGACACCGCGGCGATGAAGCCGCGCATCGGGCTGGCCGGCAGCTTGCCAGCCGCGACCAGCTTGTTGCAGGCCTCGTGCAGGGCGACGCAGGCGCCGGTGATCGATGCGCAGCGGGTGCCGCCGTCGGCTTGCAGGACGTCGCAATCGAGCGTGATCTGCCGCTCGCCCAGGGCCTTGAGATCGGTGACGGCGCGCAAGGACCGGCCGATCAGGCGCTGGATCTCCTGGGTGCGGCCTGACTGCTTACCCTTGGCCGCCTCGCGCGCGGTGCGGGTATGTGTCGAGCGCGGCAGCATGCCGTATTCGGCGGTGACCCAGCCCTGACCCTTGCCCTTGAGGAAGCCTGGCACGGTCTCCTCGACGCTGGCGGTGCACAGCACCTTGGTGTTGCCGAAGGCCACCAGTACGCTGCCTTCGGCATGCATGGTGTAACCGCGAGTGATGGTGAGGCTGCGCATCTGGTCTGGCCGTCGGCCGCTGGGTCTCATGCTGCTGTTCTCCTATTTCGAATACTTGTTGATGGCGTGCTTGATTTCCGCGATGGCCCGCTCGATATCCTCGTCCGTCAGCTCCGGTTCGCGCGTCCTGGCCTTGTCGAAACCCTCCATCTGCGTGGTGTGGGCGTCCAGCGTCATGGTCTGCGTTTCGATGGTGGCGCTGGTGGTGGTCTCTTCCCCGTAGCCCTCTTCCCAGCGGGCGGCGATGACCGACAGGTTGTCGGCACTTTCGCCGGCCAGCACCTCTGCCTGGTCCAGCAGCGCCGGTGTGGCGACCATGACGTCGCCGCCGGCATAGGCGCGGCTCAGGACATCGTTGCCGACGGGCGCCCAGAAGCCGTCCGAGCACAGCACGATGGTGTCGCCGGCCAGCAGGGGCGTCTTGCGCGAGAAGTCGATCTGCGGCGCCATGTCGCCGCCCAGGCAGGAGAAGACGCGGTTGCGCGCCGGGTGATGCAGCGCCTCTTCCTCGGTGATGAGGCCGTCGTCGATCATCATCTGCACGCGCGAATGGTCGCGGGTCTGGGCCAGGATGCGTTTGCCGCGGAAGACATAGAGCCGCGAATCGCCGGCGTGCGCCCAGTAGGCGATATTGTCCTGGACGACGCAGATGACGCACGTGGTGCGCGGCGCGTCGGGCAGGTCGCGCTCGAGCGTGTAGTCGACGATAGCGTGGTGGGCGTTGTTCACGCCGCTGGACAGGAAATCGAAGGGATCGTCCAGGCGCGGCCGCGCCTCGCGCTGGAAGGCTTCGGTGATGTATTGCACGGCGATCTGGGCGGCGACCTCGCCATGCAGGTGGCCGCCCATGCCGTCGGCGAGCACCATCAGCAGTGCGTCGCGGGAATAGCAATGGGCGATGCGATCCTGGTTATTGCGGCGCTGGCCGATGCGGCTTTCCTGGTAGATGGTGAACTTCATTTGCCCCTCAGCCTCCTCAGGCCCAGGCTCAAGCTGTCGAGCCAGGAAGGTTCATTGACGACATGATGCCGTTCGGCCAGCGCCTTCTGCAGCGTGAAGACGCTCATCGGCCGCTCCAGATGGTCGAGCACCATGCACGAATCGATGATCTGCAGCAGCTGCCTGGAATACTTGCCGGCCCAGCGTTTCGTCGCGGACTGCAACTGGTCCTTCTCCAGCCGCCTGTCGGCAGGCTGGGGCGTGGCGCCGGCGAGGCACGCGTACATGCTGGCGCCGACGGCATAGATGTCGGTCCAGGGCCCCATCTGGTCGGGTGCCTTGTACTGCTCGGGAGCGGCGAAGCCGGGGGTGTACATGGGCTTCAGCGCCGGGCCGTCGTTGCCCAGCGCCTGCCGGGCAGCGCCGAAATCCAGCAGCACCGGATTGCCGTCGGTGCGCAGGTAGATGTTGGACGGCTTGATGTCGAGGTGCACCAGCTTCTGGGCGTGCACTTCGCGCAGGCCGTTGAGCAGGCGCGCGAACACGTTGCGCACAAAGGTTTCGCGGATCTCGCCCTTGTGCTTGTGGATATGCTCTTGCAGGGTTCGGCCACGCTCATACTGCATCACCATGTAGACCGTTTCGTTGGCACGGAAGAAATTGAGCACCCGAACCACGTTGGGGTGATTCAGATGCGCCAGCGCGCGGCCTTCCTCGAAGAAGCATTTCATGCCGTGCCGAAAGGCACTCAGGTGGTCGTCGGCAATGGCCGGCATGATCTGCCCCTCGCCGCGCAGCGCCAGCGAGTTGGGCAGGTACTCCTTGATGGCCACCGGCGTGCCATCCTCGTCGTAGGCCAGATAGACGATGGAAAAGCCCCCCAGCGACAGCTGCCGTTCGATGCGGTAGCGGTCGAGCTGGAAACCTGGGGGCAGGGGATGATTGGTTTGCTGCGTGGGCATGGTTGTTATACTAGGTACGATTGTAGTTCCGGCATAACGCGCTGTGCGCATTAGCCTGTACTGAAACTTCGTTTTCCCGTTAAGCCGGCGCGGTGTAAAGCCAGGCTACGACCGAAATGACCACCATGATCCAAAGCATGACCGGCTATGCCGCTGGTGATCGCGCCGTTGGCGCGGCAGCGATTCATCTGGAACTGAAGAGCGTCAACTCGCGGTTTCTCGACGTCGTCTTCCGCTGCGCCGACGAGTTGCGCTTCCTGGAAATGCCGTTGCGCGAGCAGCTGGCGGCGCGCATCGGTCGCGGCAAGGTCGAATGCCGCCTGCATCTGATTCCGCACCAGACCGGCGTGCCGCGAGAACTGACTTTCGACGGCGCCCTGATGGAACAGCTCGGCCGGCTGGAGCGGACCGTGCGCCAGGCGCTGCCCGATGCCGCGCCGCTGTCCGTGGCCGAAGTGCTGCGCTGGCCGGGGATGCTGGGCGACGACACGGTCGACCAGGCGGTACTACAGGTCGAATGCCAGACGCTGGTGGGCAGCGTGATCGCGGAGTTTACTGCCAGCCGTGTGCGCGAAGGCGCCAAGCTCGGCGCGACGATACTCGATCGCGTGTCACGCATGCGCGACCTGGTCGGCCGCGTCGGCCCGATGCTGCCGCAGGCGCTGGCCGACTACGAGCAGAGGCTGGCGACCAAGCTGCGCGATGCCGTGGCCAGTCTCGACGAGGAACGCATTCGCCAGGAGATCGGCGTCTTTGCCGCCAAGATCGATGTCGCCGAGGAGCTGGCGCGGCTGTCTACGCATCTCGATGAGGTGCAGCGCGTCGTCGACAAAGGCGGCGCCGTCGGCAAGCGGCTTGATTTCCTGATGCAGGAACTCAACCGCGAGGCCAACACGCTGGCCTCGAAGTCCGTCTCGGCGGATGTCACGGCCATCGCGCTCGACCTCAAGCTGCTGATCGAGCAGATGCGCGAACAAGTGCAGAACCTGGAGTAAGCGGCAATGACCAGCCCCGGCACCCTTTTCGTCGTCTCGGCTCCATCCGGCGCGGGCAAGACCACGCTCGTCAAGCTGCTGCTGGAGCGGGACCAGCAGGTTCGTCACTCGGTTTCATACACCACGCGGGCGCCACGTCCGGGCGAACTGGACGGCCGCGAATACAACTTCGTCGATATCCCCGCGTTCTGCGCCATGCGCGACCGCGGCGAATTTCTCGAATGGGCCGAGGTGCACGGCAACTTCTATGGCACTTCGCGTGTCTGGCTGGAAGAACAGATGCGTGCCGGCAGCGACATGCTGCTCGAAATAGACTGGCAGGGAGCGCAACAGGTGCGCAGGTTGTTCCCGTCGGCGGTGGCCATCTTCATCCTGCCGCCGTCGATCGCTGAACTGGAGCGGCGCCTGCGCAACCGGGGCCAGGATGCCGAGGATGTCATCCAGCGCCGGGTGGCCGCTGCCCTCGGCGAAATGCGCCACGTTGGCGAGTTTGATTTTGCTATAATCAACAATGACTTGCAGGTGGCACGCGATGATCTGGGCGCCGTAGTGCGTGCCGCGCGCTTGCGCGTCGCCAGCCAGCGGGCGGCTCAGCCCGAGATGTTCCACTTTCTTGAACAATAGCTACGAAGGACGAATGCCATGGCCCGTGTGACTGTCGATGAATGCCTGAAGAAAATCCCCAACCGTTTCGAGCTGACCCTGGCCGCCACTTACCGTGCGCGCCAATTGACCATGGGCAGCACGCCGATGGTCGAAGCGGGACGGGACAAGGCCACCGTCATTGCCCTGCGCGAAGTCGGCGCCGGCAAGGTGGGGCTGGAAATCCTCAACCGCGGCCAGGCGTAGTCATGTAGTCGGGGCGGGAGCGAACGAACCATGGCGGCCGTTCTCCCGTCTTTGCAGCAAATGTCCGGATCGCCGGCTGCGGGCAGCGACGAGCTGCCGGTAATCCTGTCGGCTGACATGCACCCGCCGATCGACCTGGCGGAAGATTTCGACCGCTTCCGCGCCAGCATTGCGGCTTATCTCAAGCCCGAAGATGCCGCCCAGGTCGAGGCCGCCTACTACTTTTCCGCCGAGGCCCATCGCGGCCAATACCGCACCAGCGGCGAGCCCTATGTTTCGCATCCCCTTGCCGTCGCCGGCACGCTGGCGAACTGGCGGCTCGATCCCCAGGCGCTGATCGCCGCTCTCCTCCATGACGTCATGGAGGACACTGTCATCACCAAGGCCCAGTTGGCCGAGCACTTCGGCAAGACTGCGGCCGAACTGGTGGACGGCGTTTCCAAGATTGACCGCATCGAGAACCAGTCCTACGAGGAAGCACAGGCGGAAAACTTCCGCAAGATGCTGCTGGCGATGGCGCGCGACGTGCGGGTCATCCTGATCAAGCTGTCCGACCGCCTGCACAACATGCGCACTCTCGATGCCGTGCGGCCGGACAAGCGCCGCCGCATCGCCCGCGAGACCCTGGAGATCTACGCGCCGATCGCCAACCGGCTCGGCCTCAACAATCTCTACCGCGAGTTGCAGGAGCTGGCCTTCCGCCATATGCATCCGCTGCGCTACCGCGTGCTGATCAAGGCGGTCAGGCAGGCGCGAGGCAATCGTCGCGAGGTGGTCGGCAAGATTCTCGAGTCGATCCGCCATCGCCTGCCGGAATGCGGCATCCAGGCCGAGGTGATCGGCCGCGAGAAGCATCTGTACGGCATTTATCGCAAGATGCGCGACAAACACCTGACGTTCTCGCAGGTGCTCGACATCT
>DASRXN010000028.1:0-4933 GCA_035654135.1 Rhodocyclaceae bacterium
GGCGGACTTCCCCGGCGACTGGCGGCCAGCCGTGGCCCTGCAGGCCTACCTGCCCGAGACGCCCGACGACGCGGCGCGCGTCCTGGCCTGCGCCGAGCATCATGGCCGGCGCCTCGGCGTGCGCCTCGTCAAGGGGGCGTACTGGGACCAGGAACAGGCTTGGGCGACGCAGCGCGGCTGGCCAGTGCCGACGCTGCGCGACAAGGCGGCCACGGATGCTGGATTCGAATCGCTGACCCGCTGGCTGCTCGAGCGCTGCGACGTATTGCATCCGGCAATCGCCTCGCACAATGTCCGCAGCCAGTCGGTGGCGCTGGCTTGCGCCAGGGGGCTGCGCCTGCCCATGGACGGCAGCCGCTGGGAAATGCAGTTGCTGCACGGCATGGCCGAGCCGCTGCGCGATGCGCTGGCAGCCGAAGGCGCGCCGCTGCGCATCTATCTCCCGACTGGCGACCTCGGGCGCGGCATCGCCTACCTGATCCGCCGCCTTCTGGAGAATTCGCCTTCGGCGACCTTGCTGCTCGACCCGAGTCGCAAGCTCGACGCAGGTCGGCTGCTGGCGGCGCCGCAATCGGCCGCCACAGCCGACGAAGTGGCCGCGGGCGGCTTCGCCAACAACGTGCCATTGCTGGATTTCGGAATCGCCGGGCAACGGGAGCAGTTCGCGGCGGCCCTGCGATCCGTCCGGGCCGGATTGCCGCGCCGCCATGGCGAGGCCGGCGATGTCCGCTTCGTCGCACGCAATCCGGCCCGACCGGACGAAGAGCTGGGCAGCGTGGCACTGGCGGATCCCGCCGCGGTCGATGTCGCCATGGAGAAGGCCCGCCTGGCGTTCGCCGCCTGGGCGGCCACTCCGGCGAGCGCGCGCTGCGCCATGGTGCGTCGCGCTGCTGGTCGCATCGTCGAGCGCCGCCGCGAACTGGCGGCACTGGAAGTCCTGGAAGTGGCCAAGCCCTGGCGTGAGGCCGATGCCGATGTCGCCGAGGCCGCGGATTTCCTGTGGTACTACGCGGACCAGATGGAGCGCCTGGCCGGCTGGCGGACCACCGTCGATTTCCCCGGCGAGACGAACCGCCGCGCGTGGGCACCGCGCGGCGTCGCCGTGGTCATCGCGCCCTGGAATTTTCCGCTGGCCATCCTGGCCGGCATGACCGGGGCCGCACTGGTGACCGGCAATTGCGCCATCATGAAGCCGGCATTGCCGGCACTGCTGGTGGCGCACCAATTGCTGGACATCCTGCATGCCGCGGGCGTGCCGGCCGGTGTGCTGCAACTGCTGCCGGGCGATGCCGACGTCGGCGCGGCGCTGGTCGCCCATGCCGGCACCAACGTGATCGCCTTCACCGGCTCGCGGCAGGTCGGCCTGCGCATCCTGCAGGCCGCACACACGCCGGTGCCCGGCCAGCGCCACGTCAAGCAGGTGGTCTGCGAGATGGGCGGCAAGAACGCCATCGTGGTCGACGCCGATGCCGATCTCGACGAGGCGGTCGCCGGCATCCTCGCGTCCGCCTTCGGCTATTCAGGACAAAAGTGCTCGGCATGCTCGCGCGTCATCGCCGTCGCCGCAGTGCATGACCGCCTGTTGGCGCGCCTCGCCGAAGCGGCCGATGCGCTTGCCTGGGGGCCGCCGGAAGAACCGGCCTGCGACCACGGGCCGCTGATCACGGCGGCGGCGCGCGACAAGGCACTGGACTATATCGGGATCGGGAGCAAGGAAGGCCGGCTGGTCTGGCAGGGCCGCGTACCGGCCGATGGCGGCTGGTACGTGCCACCGACGATCTTCGCCGACATGCGGCCGGAGCATCGCCTCAGCCGCGAAGAGGTCTTCGGACCCGTGCTGGCGGTGCTGCGCGCAAGGGATTTCGCCGAGGCCCTGGCGATGGCCGGCGACAGCGACTACGCGCTGACCGGCGGCGTCTACAGCCGTCTGCCGACGCATCTGGCCCTGGCGACGGAGCGCTTCCAGGTGGGCAACCTCTACCTCAACCGGAAGATCACCGGTGCGCGGGTCGGCGTGCAGCCCTTCGGCGGCATCGCGCTCTCGGGGACCGGCGTTCAGGCGGGCGGGCCTGCTTACCTCGAGCAGTTTCTCTGGAGCCGCAGCGTGGCCGAGAACACCATGCGCCACGGGATGCTCGCCAGGGCCGGTTGAGACGGAACCCGCCGGCAATGCTGCTTTATGCAGTCGACACCTACGGAGAGCGGATGATGAGCGGGACCATCTCCACATCCCACGCGGGGATACTCGCCATCCTTTTCTTCGTGGCGGAATTGATCATGGTACCGGTGGTGGCCGCCGTCATCCAGAACCTCGGATCGGTGGTCGAATCGCGGCCGGCCTATCACGATGCGTTCACTATTTCGGCCATCGTGCCGACGCCGTTGTGGCTGTCGTCGCTGGCGCTGTTCATCCCCAGCCTGACGGTGATCGCGCTGGTCAGCGCGGCTGCCCTCTACGTGGCGGCCGGCCTGGTCGCGTGGGTGGTCCTGATGGGCATAACCTTCGTGGCCTGGAGCTGGGCGGTTTCCTGAGCCGCAGTCACCAGAAAGCGCCGATGGCGGCAAGCGCGAGCCGGGTCGCGCCTGCCGCAAGCAGAGCAATGCCGACCGACAGCGCGACTGAGAAGAAGGCCTCCCTGCGGCCGAGCGCGCGCAGCATGACCGCGAAGGTCGAGATGCAGGGCACGTAGAAAGTCACGAAGATCAGGAAGGTGACGATCTGTGCCCAGTCGAGCAGGGGCACGATCTCCTGCGTGCCGAGCGCCTGGTAGACCATCAGCAGCGACAATTCTTTGCGCAGCACGCCGAACAGGATCGGTACGCCGAGCACCACCGGCAGGCCGAGCCACCAGGCGGTGATCGGGGTCAGCGCCGTGTTGATGACGGCGTCGGCGCCCCAGTGGCCGAGCAGGGCCAGCACGACGCTGCCGGCGACCAGCAGCGGCGTGACGATGGTGACGATGTCGCTGGTGCGGCCCCAGGTCTTCCTCAGCATGTCGTGCCACCTGGGCACGGCATAGGCCGGTATTTCCTGGATCATGCCCGGCGCCGCCTCGGAGTAGCGGTGCGCCAGCACCTTTCCGAGCACGGCGATGACCAGCAGCGTCAGCATGAAGATGCCGAACACGCCAAAGCCGCCGAGGTACTTGCCGCCCAGCGCGAGAATGATCGCCGAGCGCGCCGAGCAGGGCACGAAGGTGATCAGCAGCGCGGCGATGATGCGGTCGCGGCCGGACGAGGTGGCCGCCGCTGCCGAGATCGCCGGCACGTTGCAGCCCAGCCCGATCAGGAAGGGCACGGCGACGCCGCCATGCAGCCCGATGTGGTGGAAGCCGCGGTCGACGACGAAGGCGACGCGGTGCATGATGCCCGACTCTTCGAGCGCCACCAGCAGCACCACCAGCGGAATCATGTAGGGTACGACGATGCCGATCAGGCCGATCAGGCCATCGACGACCGCGTGGGCGACGACGCCGAACGTCGAGTCGGGGACCCATTCCTGGCTCCAGGCCGCAAGCCGGGCGGAGGTGAGCGCATCGAGCGTGGCGCTGAGTTCGAAGGTGACGAACAGTACCAGGGCGAACACCGCGAGGCTGCCGATCAGCCCCCAGCGCGGATGCAGGAACAATTCGTCGAGCCAGCGCTTCCAGCCTTCCTCCTCCGGTCCCGACGGACTGCTGACGGTCTCGTAAAGCAGGGCGGCACGATGGTGGCGGTCGGCGTGGATCTCTTCCGAGAGCGTGCGCGGCAGGCCGCGCTCGGCGGCGCTGCGTGCAGCGGTGACCTCGGGCAGCAGGTCCGGGAAATGGCAGCCGAGTTCGCTCAGGAAGTAGTCGTCGTTTTCGGCGAGCTGGCAGAGCAGCAGCGGGCGCGGCACCTGGAAGGCTTCGCTGACTTCAGGCCGCGCGATCGCCGCGTTGAGGTCGTGCAGCGCGTCGACGAGGTGCGGGCTGGCCGGCTGCGGCAATGGGCAGAGGCGCTCACGGGCGGCCTGCACGACGGCGTCGAACAGCGCGCGGATGCCCTTGCCCATGTGGGCGACGGTCGGGACCACCGGCACGCCGAGCTTTTCGCTCAGCGCCCGGATGTTGATGAAGATGCCCTTGGCGCGCGCTTCGTCCATGCGGTTGAGCGCCAGCACCATCGGCCGGCCGAGCAGCGACAGCTCCATCGACAGTTCCAGGTCGCGGTCCAGCGTGGTCGCGTCCATCACCTGGATCAGCACGTCGGGTGCGGGGAAGGCAGCGACCGGCTGCTCCGATTCGTGGCGGGCGATGGCCGGCCAGCGGTCGCCCCAGAGCAGGTACATGAGCACGACGCGGTCGTGTTCGCGCAGGTGGTGCAGGGTCTCGATGTCGGGCAGGTCGACCAGCGATATCTGGTCGAGGCCGACGTCGACCAGGCATTCCTCGTAGGCGCCGCCCACGCCGGCCAGGCGTTCGTGATGGACCGAAGGGCTCGCTGCGGCCTGGAAGATGCTGCTCTTGCCGGTGCGGCGGCGGCCGACGAGCGCCACCCGCGGACGGCGTTCGCCGCGCAGCAGGGGGCCGCGAAGGGGGATGGTGGCGATGGACATGGGACCGGTGGCGATTCTGGCGGCGGAATTCCCGCTTCAGGCGGCCTGCTGAGACTGCTGCCCAAGCAGGAAGTCGATCACTTGATCCGGGGGCAGCGGCCGGCAATAGAGGAAGCCCTGCATCGCATCGCAGCCGAGGTCGCGCAGCAGGTCGCGCTGTTCCGTTGTCTCGACGCCTTCCGCCACCAGGTCGAGACCGAGATCATGGCCGAGGACGATGGTGGCCGAGCAGATCGCGGCTCCCTTGGCATCCTGGTTGATGTCATGGACGAACGAACGGTCTAGCTTGAGGCGGTTGATCGGCAGGCGCTTGAGATAGGCCAGCGACGAGTAACCGGTGCCGAAGTCGTCGATGGC
>DASRXN010000029.1:0-2596 GCA_035654135.1 Rhodocyclaceae bacterium
TGGGCATGGCCGAGGATACCCGCGACCATTTCCGGGCCCTGCTCGGTCATGCGTATGGCATTGTACTGGTAACCGGGCCGACGGGTTCGGGTAAGACAACGACGCTCTATGCCGGCCTGCAGACGATGGATCGGCGTACACGCAACATCGTTACGGTCGAGGATCCAGTCGAATATGATTTGCCCGGCATCGGCCAGATCGCGGTCAATAGCCGCATCGAGCTAAGTTTCGCGCGGGCGCTGCGGGCAATCCTGCGCCAGGATCCGGACGTAATCATGATTGGCGAAGTGCGCGACCTTGAGACCGCTCAAATCGCGGTGCAGGCTAGCTTGACGGGGCACCTCGTGCTGGCCACGCTGCACACCAACGACACCGCGTCGGCCGTGACCCGCCTGATCGACATCGGCATCGAGCGCTTCCTGCTGGCCTCGTCACTGCGCGGCGTGTTGGCACAGCGGCTGGTACGCCGCCTTTGCCCGCAGTGCCGCAAGCCCGTTGCGGCGACGGCGGTCGAGCGTGAAGTGTTCGGCGCTGCGTGCCCGGATCAACTCTGGACGGCAGTGGGCTGCCCGGCGTGCAACGGCATCGGCTATGCGGGACGTTCCGGACTCTACGAGTTGCTGCCTTGCGATGAGCGCATGGCGGAACTGATTCACGACGGCGCCCCAGAAGCCGCCTTGCGTGGCCACGGCGAAGAGATCGGCTGTCGCTCACTGCGCGCGGATGGCATCCGCCTGCTGCAGGACGGCGCGACTTCGCTCGAAGAGTTGTTGCGCGTCACGGAAGACTGAGACCGGGTCGTGACTGTATTCAGGTTTAGCGCCATCGACCAGGCAGGCAAGAAGAAGAGCGGCGTCATCGACGCCGAGTCGGTGCGCCACGCCCGGACTCTGCTGCGAGACCAGGGCTGTTATCCGTTACGGGTGGACGAGTTGTCGGCGCGGACCAGTTTGCCGTTCGGCCTGTTCGAACGCCGCTTGCGGCCGAACGAGCTATGCCTGCTGACGCGACAATGGGCGACGCTCCTGATATCGGGCCTGACCATGGAACAGGCCCTCACGACGCTGATCGAGCAGGCCGATCGCGAACTCCTGCGCGACATCCTGGCCGGGCTGCGGCGGGAAATTCTGTCGGGGCTGTCGTTGCGTGCGGCCCTCGATCGCTACCCCGGCGATTTTCCGGCGATCTACCGCGCCTCGGTAGCGGCGGGCGAGAAGTCGGGCGAGCTTTCCAAGGTCATGCTGCAGTTGGCCGACCACCTCGAGCGGCGCGGCGCCCTGCGGCAGAAAACCGTCCAGGCACTTGTATATCCGGTTCTGGTCGCCATGGTCGGTGTCGCAGTGGTGATCGGCCTCATGACATACGTGGTGCCATCCGTGGTGACAGTGTTCCAGCACGGCAAGCAGGCGCTGCCACTATTGACGCGGATCATGATCGCCGTATCCTGGTTCATCCGGGAATGGGGTTGGCTTCTGGCGTTGGTGCTCGTGGCGGCCGGCTTTGCGTTCCGGCGCGCGCTGAACGGCGAGGGCTTCCGCGCCCGATGGGATGCCCGCTTGCTGAGACTGCCGATGGTCGGCCCCTATTTGCGCAACCTCGATGCCACCCGTTTCGCCAGTACGCTTTCGATCCTGGCCGGCAGCGGTGTGCCATTGCTGGAGGCGCTCGATGCCTGTAGCCGCGTCGTCGTCCGGCTGCCGCTAGTCGCCGCCATCCGCGAAGTCGCGGTGCAGGTACGCGAAGGGATGCCGCTGTCGCGAGCGTTGATGCAGACGCGCCAGTTTCCGCCCTTGCTGGTACACATGATCGCCAGCGGCGAAGCGACGGGACAGCTTGATACGCTTCTGGAGCGCGCGGCGCAGTTGCAGCAGACCGACATCGAGAACCGGACGGCGATGGTCGCCGTCCTGATCGAACCGGTGCTGCTGCTGGCGATGGGCGGCTTGGTGCTGCTGATCGTGTTGGCGGTGATGCAGCCAATCATCGAACTCAACGTACTCATTCATTGAACGGGAATGCCATGAAGATGCGATATGGAAAGAACGGATTCACGCTGATCGAAGTCATGATCGTCATCGTCATTCTGGGCGTGCTGGCGGCACTGATCGTGCCGAAGGTGATGAGCCGGCCCGACGAGGCGCGCGTCGTCGCCGCGCGGCAGGACATCGCCACCATCATGCAGGCGCTCAAACTCTACCGGCTGGACAATCGTACTTATCCGACCACCCAGCAAGGCTTGATGGCGCTGGTGGTGAAGCCGGATGTCGATCCGGTGCCGACCAACTGGAAGTCGTACATCGAGCGGCTGCCGCAGGATCCCTGGGCCAATCCCTACCAGTACCTGAGCCCGGGATTGCATGGCGATGTCGATATATTCAGCTTCGGCGGCGACGGCAAGCCGGGCGGCGAGGGCTTCGATGCTGACATAGGATCGTGGCAACTGTGAGATTGTCGCGGCCACAAGGCCTGACGCTGATCGAGGTCGTCGTCGTGCTGCTGCTGATAGGATTGACGTCCTCCATGGTGGCAGGCGTCATCAATTCGCGGCGGAGCTCGGACACCGAGATCGACCGGCTGGCCCTGGCGCTCGAGGTGG
>DASRXN010000030.1:0-21347 GCA_035654135.1 Rhodocyclaceae bacterium
CATTTCGCGCCCCACCAACAACTGGAAGAACGGCTCGCCGCCTTCGTCGGCGCCGAGCGGGCGCTGCTGTTTTCGACCGGCTACATGGCCAACCTCGGCATCGTACCGGCGCTGGCCGGACGCGGCGACGTCATCTTCGCCGACAAACTCAACCACGCCTCACTGATCGACGCCGTGCGCCTCGCGCTGGCCTTCAGCCACCGCTATCCGCATCTCGACCTCGCCGTGCTGGAAGGGCAGCTGACCGCCAATCGCGCCAAACAACGCCTGATCCTCACCGACGCCGTCTTCAGCATGGACGGCGACATCGCGCCGCTGCCGGAGCTGTTGGCACTGGCCGAGCGCTACGACGCCTGGCTGCTGGTAGACGATGCCCACGGCTTCGGCGTGCTCGGCCCGCAGGGACGCGGCACGGCGGCGCAATTCGGCCTGACGCCGACGAAGCGATTGCTGGTCATGGGCACGCTGGGCAAGGCCGCTGGCGTGGCGGGCGCCTTCGTCGCCGGCGATGCCGAGGTGATCGACTGGCTGGAGCAGAAGGCGCGCACGGCCATCTACACCACCGCCGCACCGCCACTGCTGACTTTCGCCCTGCTGGAGAGCCTCAAGCTGATCGAGGCCGGCGACGAGCGGCGCGAGCACTTGCAAGCCCTGATCGCCCGCCTGCGCGCGGGACTTCAGCCCATCTGCGCTCGCCACGGCTGGCGGCTGCCACCATCGACGACCGCGATTCAGCCGCTGGTCATCGGCGGCAATCCGGAAGCCTTGGGCGTAGCCGACGCCCTGATGGCGCGTGGCATCTGGGCGCCGGCGATCCGGCCGCCGACCGTGCCCGCCGGCCAGGCGCGGCTGCGCATTTCGCTCTCGGCTGCCCACAGCGAAGCGCATGTCGATCGGCTGGTCGATGCGCTTGTGGAGATCGCGGCTTGAAGGATCTCGTCCTATTGTCCGGCTGGGGTTTCGACCACCGTGTATGGCAGCCGATCGCCGACCGGCTGGCGAACGACTTCCGCATCGGCTACGAGCTTGCATCGGTGCCAGCCGGTGCCATCGTCTGCGGCTGGTCGCTGGGCGCCATGCGGGCGCTAAAGTCAGTCGTGGCGGCACGCCTGGCCAAACTTGTACTGGTCGGCGCGACAGCGCGCTTCGTCCAGGCGCCCGACTGGCCCGCTGGCCAACCACCCGCATTGCTGGAGAGCTTCACCACCGCCGTTGCCGCCGATCCGCTTGCGGCTTTGCGCCGCTTCGCCGCACTGCTGAACCAGGGTGACGACCGGGCGCGCGAACTGACCCGGCAGCTGACCGCCCTGACCGCGCCGGATACCGCGACACTCACGGCTGGCCTGGCCGAATTGCGTGACACCGATCTGCGAAAGTCAGTCACGGCAGTACGCCTGCCGACGCTGGTGGTACACGGCGAGCATGACGCCCTGATGCCGTTGGCTGCCGGCCGCTGGCTGGCTGAGCATCTACCGGCGGCACGATTGGAAATATTCGCCGGCGCCGCCCATGCGCCCTTCCTGTCGCAGCCCGATCGCTTCGTGGCACTGCTGAGAGAATTCGCCGATGCATAGGCAGGCCATCCGCCGCTCCTTCGATCGCGCCGCCGAAAGTTACGACACTGCGTCGGCATTGCAGCGGCAGGTATGCAAGCTGCTGCTGGCGGAGCTGCCGGAGACGAATCCCGCCGCCATTCTCGACGCCGGCTGCGGCACCGGCTATGCCCTCGGCCTGCTCGCCGACCACTGGCCGGACGCCGACGTGCTGGCAGCCGACTTCGCGCCGGCGATGCTGATGGCGGCCGGCGGCGGCATCTGCGCCGACGTCGAGGCCCTGCCCTTCGCCGTTGGCAGCTTCGATATCTACTGGTCGAGCCTGACCTTGCAGTGGTGCGATGCCGGCCGGGCCCTGGCCGAGGCGGCGCGGGTGCTGGTGCCCGGCGGCCGGCTGGCCATCAGCAGCCTGGGGCCGGGCACGCTGGCCGAACTGGACGCTGCTTTCGCCGGTGTGGACGACCATCGGCATGTGCTGGAGTTTTCGCCGGCGGCAAACCTGGCCGCGGCCTGCGCCGCCGCCGGCCTTGTCGACCTGCGCATCGAGCAGCGGCCCCTGCAATTGCACTACCGGAATCTGGCGACGCTATTGCGCGGGCTGAAGGCGCTCGGCGCCAACCAGATCGGCAGCCGGCGTCGGCCCGGACTGATGGGCCGCCAGACTTGGGGCACCATTGAAGATCGCTACGAAGCCCGGCGCGAAGCCGCCGGCCTGCCGGCCACCTTCGAGGTCATTCTATGCACCGCCCGCAAGCCTACTTCGTAACCGGCACCGACACGGAAGTCGGCAAAACCTTCGCCACCTGCGCCCTGCTCCACCTCGCGCGCAGCCGGAATCTTCGAGCCATCGGCATGAAGCCGGTCGCCGCTGGCGCCGATGCCGAGGGGCGCAACGAGGACGTGGACAGCTTGATCGCAGCGAGCACGCTCAAGGCGTCGCGCGAGCTCGTCAATCCATACTGTTTCGCCGCAGCCGTTGCACCCCATATCGCGGCGACGTTGGAGGCTCGTCACATCGACCGCGCCACCATCATCGCGGCGGCTCGGCAGTTGGCGGCGCAAGCCGACCTGCTGCTGGTCGAGGGCGTCGGCGGTTTCCGTGTGCCTCTCGGGCCGGACTTCGACACGGCCGATCTCGCCCGCGACCTCGGACTGCCGGTCATTCTGGTCGTCGGCCTGCGTCTCGGCTGTCTCAACCACGCACTGCTCACGGCCGAGGCGATCCACGCCCGTAGCCTGACGCTGGCCGGCTGGATCGCCAACCGCATCGACCCGGACATGCCGCACTGGCAAGAGAACGTCGCTGCCTTGCGGCAACGCCTGCCGGCACCCTTGCTCGGCGTGATGCCCTGGCTGGATTCCGCCGATTCGGCGGCCGCGACTCCCTTTCTGTCGCTGCCAACTCAACCAGGGTGCACGCCGGACGGCCCCATGCGCTAAACTGCCGGCACGAATCGGGTGCTGTTGTGACGCGCACGGGAGGGTGGGGAATCGATGGCCAAGATCGCAGATCTGAGAATTTGGGTGAAATTGACAGCCGCCATCTGGCTGATGCTCGTAGTCTTCTGGACTCTGCTGATCTTCTGGGAAAGCCACGTCAATAGGCAAACCGCCATCGAGCAGGCCAAGAGCTTCTCGCTTTCGATGCACGAATCCACCCTGGCCGGCCTGACGGGCATGATGCTCACCGGCACCATTGCCCAGCGCGACATCTTCCTCGACCAGATCAAGCAGCTTTCGATCATCCGCGACCTTTCCGTCATCCGGGGGCAGGCAGTCACCAAGCTGTTCGGCCCCGGCACGGCCAAGGACCAGCGGCCCAGCGATGCGGTCGAGGAAAAGGCGCTCGCCACGGGGGAGGAGTTCAGCGAAGTGCAGTCGGATGCCTCGGGCGAGTTTCTGCGCGTCGTCCGTCCGGCCAAGGCTTCGAAGAACTATCTGGGCAAGGACTGCATCCTCTGCCACCAGGTGCCGGAAGGCACGGTGCTGGGCGTGGTCAGCATGAAGATCTCTCTCGACAAGGTGAACGAAGCCGTCGCCGCCCAGCGGCTCAAGTCGCTCCTTGCCGCCATCATCCTCAGCGTGCCCCTGCTGGCCTTCATTTACCTGTTCATCCGCAAGGTCGTCACCGAACCGATTGAGCAGATGGTGTCCGGCCTGCGCAACATCGCCAAGGGCGAAGGCGACCTGACCCAGCGGCTGGAAGTGCGTGGCGAAGACGAAATCGGTGCCGCAGGCTCGGCATTCAACGACATGATGGCCAAAATGGCGGCACTGGTACGCCAGGTCAGCCAATCCGCGACGGAGGTTTCCGTCGCCGCGCGCGACCTCGTTGCCAACGCCGACCAGGTCGCCGCCAGTTCCCATCGCCAGAACGACACTTCGGTGCAGGCGGCCGGATCGGTGGATCAGATGGTTTCGGCCATCACCTCGATCGCCCAAAGCACGGAAGAAGTGCATGGGCAGTCGCAGGACAGCCTGCGCCGCTCGGAGGAAGGCAACGTCAGCCTCTCTCGACTGATCGGCGAGATCAGCGTGGTCGAAGCCACGGTTCGGGATATCGCGGATTCCGTGCGCGAGTTCGTCGACAGCACCGTCGCCATTACCAGCATCACCCGGGAAGTGAAGGACATCGCCGACCAGACCAACCTGCTGGCGCTCAACGCCGCCATCGAGGCGGCCCGTGCCGGCGAGCAGGGGCGCGGTTTCGCCGTCGTCGCCGACGAAGTGCGCAAGCTGGCCGAAAAGTCGGCCGGTTCAGCCAGCGAAATCGACGCCATCACCCGCGCCCTATCGCAAAGATCCGATGCCGTTCAGCGCTCGATCCAGAACGGCCTCGACCATCTGGCCTCGAGTCAGGACTCGCTGGAAGCCGTGGCCGAAGTGCTGGGCGAAGCCAGCGGATCGGTCAGCCGCGTCGGCCAGGGCCTCGACGCCATCGCCGGCGCCACCGAGGAACAGCGCCGGGTCAGTGGCGAAGTGGCAGCCAATATCGAGTCGATCGCCGGCATGGCCCGGGAAAACAACGATGCCATCGAGCAAACCGCCGCGGCCGCTCAAAAGCTGGAACGACTGGCGGTCAACCTTCAGGATACCGTGGGCCGCTTCAGGACCTGACGAAATTGTGCCAATGAGGGACTTGAAATCCTTCCGGCCACCCCCATTGTCTGCATGGTTTATCGTCGAAGGACGCTTTTCCCATGCAGGATACCGACAATCAGACTAACCCTCCCGCCCTCCCGGATGCGGAGGCAGGCGCCGACACCTTGATCGACAACACCGTCGAAGTTGCGTCGGGCGACACCATGCCCAGCCTTGAGGAATCGCTCAAAGCGGCCGAACTCAAGGCCCAGGAGCATCACGACGCATGGCTAAGGGCCAAGGCAGAAACGGAAAACGTTCGCCGCCGCGCCCAGGACGACATCACCAAGGCCGGCAAGTTCGCCTCTGAAAAGTTCGCCGGCGAACTCCTGGCCGTGAAAGACAGCCTGGAAGCCGCCCTGGCCAATCAGAACCAGGATGCCGCAGCCCTGCGTTCCGGCGTCGAATTGACGCTGAAACAGCTGAGCGCAGCCTTCGAGAAGTCGAGCGTCACGGAAATCAGTCCGCTGGAAGAGAAGTTCGACCCGCACCGGCATCAGGCCATCAGCCAGGTCGAGGCCGATGGGGAGCCGAACCGGGTCATCAACGTGCTGCAAAAGGGCTATGCCCTGCACGAACGCATCCTGCGTCCGGCCCTCGTCGTGGTTTCCAAAGCGAAATCACCTTGAAGCCGGCAGGCAATACCCCCATATGCCGGGCAGGTTAGTCATTCACGAATTCTCTTAAGGACACGAACATGGGCAAGATCATCGGCATCGACCTCGGCACCACCAACAGCTGTGTCGCCATCATGGAAGGCGGCAAGCCCAAGGTAATCGAAAACTCCGAAGGCGCACGCACCACGCCCTCCATCGTCGCCTACACCGAAGACGGCGAGGTGCTGTGCGGTGCTTCCGCCAAGCGCCAGGCCGTCACCAACGCCAAGAACACACTGTACGCGGTGAAGCGCCTGATCGGCCGCCGCTTCGAGGAAAAGGAAGTGCAAAAGGACATCGACCTGATGCCTTTCTCCATCGTCAAGGCCGACAACGGTGACGCCTGGGTTGCCGTGCGCGACAAGAAAATGGCGCCGCCGCAAGTCTCGGCCGAAGTGCTGCGCAAGATGAAGAAGACCGCCGAGGATTACCTCGGCGAGGAAGTCACGGAAGCCGTCATCACCGTGCCGGCCTACTTCAACGACAGCCAGCGCCAGGCCACCAAGGACGCCGGCCGCATCGCCGGCCTCGAAGTCAAGCGCATCATCAACGAGCCGACTGCGGCCGCGATCTCCTTCGGCCTCGACAAGCAGGAAGGCGACCGCAAGATCGCGGTATTCGACCTCGGCGGCGGCACCTTCGACATCTCCATCATCGACATCGCCGAGATCGAGGGTGAACACCAGTTCGAAGTGCTGTCCACCAACGGCGACACCTTCCTCGGTGGCGAGGACTTCGATCAGCGCATCATCGACTACATCGTCACCGAGTTCAAGAAGGACCAGGGCGTCGACCTCAAGGCCGACGTGCTGGCGCTGCAGCGCCTCAAGGAAGCGGCCGAGAAGGCCAAGATAGAGCTGTCCTCGAACCAGCAGACCGAGATCAATTTGCCCTACATCACGGCCGATGCCTCGGGGCCGAAGCACCTGACCATGAAGATCACCCGCGCGAAATTCGAGTCGCTGGTGGACGAACTGATCGAACGCACCGTCGCCCCTTGCCGCATGGCCATCAAGGATGCCGGCGTCAAGATCGAGGATATCGGCGACGTCATCCTGGTCGGCGGCATGACGCGCATGCCCAAGGTGCAGGACAAGGTCAAGGAACTGTTCGGCAAGGAACCGCGCCGCGACGTCAATCCAGACGAAGCCGTTGCCATTGGCGCCTCCATCCAGGGCGGCGTGCTCCAGGGCGAAGTCAAGGACGTGCTGCTGCTCGACGTCACGCCGCTCAGCTTGGGCATCGAGACGCTGGGCGGTGTCATGACCAAGTTGATCACCAAGAACACCACTATCCCGACCAAGACCAGCCAGGTGTTCTCCACCGCCGACGACAACCAGTCGGCCGTCACCATCCACGTGTTGCAGGGCGAACGCGAGATGTCCGCCGGCAACAAGAGTCTGGGCCAGTTCAATCTGTCCGACATCGCGCCGGCGCCGCGCGGCATGCCGCAGATCGAGGTCACCTTCGATATCGACGCCAACGGCATCCTGCACGTCTCGGCCAAGGACAAGGGCACCGGCAAGGAAAACAAGATCACCATCAAGGCCAACTCGGGTCTGTCGGAAGCCGAGATCCAGGCCATGGTGCGCGACGCCGAAACCCATGCCGACGAAGACAAGAAGGCCCATGAACTGGTCGACGCGCGCAACCAGTGCGACGCCATGGTGCACTCGGTGAAGAAGGCACTGGCGGAGCACGGCGACAAGATCGAGGCCGGCGAGAAGGCGAGCATCGAAGCTGCGGTCAAGGAAGCCGAAGAAGCAATCAAGGGCAGCGACAAGGCGGCGATGGAAGCCAAGACCCAGGCGCTGGCGCAAGCCTCCCAGAAATTGGGTGAGAAGGTCTACGCTCAGCAGCAGGCTGCCGGCGGTGGTGCCGAGCAAACTGCATCAGCCGGCGGCGAGGCGAAGAAAGACGACAGTGACGTTGTCGATGCGGAATTTACGGAAGTGAAAGACAAGAAGTAAGCAGCCGGCAACACGCATGGAACGGGCCGCCGGCTAGTTTTCTGGCCGCGGCCCTCGTGCTTTTATCGAGACAGTCATGGCCAAACGCGACTACTACGAAATCCTCGGCGTCAATCGGGATGCTGCCGACGACGAGATCAAGAAGGCCTACCGCAAGCTGGCCATGAAGTTCCATCCGGACCGCAATCCGGACAATCCGAAAGCCGAGGAGCAGTTCAAGGAGGCGAAGGAAGCCTACGAGATCCTTTCGGACAAGCAGAAGCGCGGCGCCTACGACCAGTTCGGCCATGCCGGCGTCGATCCCTCCGCTGGCGGCGGGTCGGGCATGGGCGGCGCAGGCATGGGCGGTTTCGCCGATGCCTTCTCCGACATCTTCGGCGATATTTTCGGCGGCCGGGGCGGTGGCGGTGGCCGCTCCAATGTCTACCGCGGCGCCGACCTGCGCTACAACCTGGAAGTCGGGCTGGAGGAAGCCGCCCGCGGCACCGAAACCCGCATCCGCATTCCGACCATGGCCGAATGCGAAAGCTGCCACGGCAGCGGCGCCAAGAAGGGCTCGGAACCCAAGGTCTGCCCGACCTGCGGCGGCCACGGCCAGGTACGCATGCAGCAGGGATTCTTCTCCATCCAGCAGACCTGCCCCAAGTGCCACGGCACGGGCCGCTACATCGCCGACCCGTGCACGAGCTGCCACGGTGCCGGCCGGGTGAAGCAGCACAAGACGCTGTCGGTGAAGATTCCCGCCGGCATCGACGAGGGCGATCGCATCCGTCTTTCCGGCGAGGGCGAACCCGGTGTCAATGGCGGCCCGCCCGGCGATCTCTACGTACAGGTCCATCTCAAGCCGCATGCCGTCTTCCAGCGCGACCATGACGACCTGCATTGCGAGATGCCGGTCAGCTTCACCGCAGCGGCGCTCGGCGGCGAAATCGAGATTCCGACGCTCGATGGCGTCGCCAAACTGAAGGTGCCGGCGGAAACACAGACCGGCAAGGTATTCAGGCTGCGCGGCAAGGGTATCAAGGGCGTGCGGTCGATCGGCCACGGCGACCTGCTTTGCCACGTCGTCATCGAGACGCCAGTGAGTCTCACCGACCGTCAGAAGGAATTGCTGCGGGAATTCGACGAAATCAGCCGCAGCAACTCGGCCAAGCACAACCCCAAAGCCCAAGGCTGGATGGACAGAGTGAAGGACTTCTTCGCCGGCTGAAAGTCAGCCGTCGTGGCGCGCCATGTTCCGCTTCCTCAAGGCAGTCGCCATCGCGATTGCCACCGTCGTCATCCTCTTCGAGGAATGGCTGGCTCCACAGACAGCCCCTCCATCAGGCGATACGAACTCTTCTGGAAAAGATGCGCTCGTTGATTAGCCGCCGCGCTCGAAGCGATTCGTGACTTTTCTTATGATCAACCCCTGAATTTTCGGGCGCTTAGTTGTTCCGTCCATTCTCGATCGCTTTCCTGCGCCAGACCCAGACGTAATGTGCGCCGGAGACCAGTACCGAGGCGAAGAGCAGGATAAAGAGGAACATGAGCCAGGCTTCGGCGTTCACGAGTTGCCCGGCCTGCGCCATCACCAGCGCCAGCACACCGAATTCGAGGAAAGTGTTGGCCTTGGAGAGTCGCGTCGGCGCCATCTCGATATGGCCGACGACGAATCGGTAGGTGATGGCGCCGGCGACGATGACGGCGTCGCGCAGCACGATCACAACCGCCAGCCAGATCGGCAGCAAGCCCTGCGCCGACATCAGGATGGCGACGATCATCATGGTCATCTTGTCGGCGACGGGATCGAGCACGGCGCCCAGCTGCGACATCTGGTTCAGCCGCCGCGCCAGGAAGCCGTCCACCCAGTCCCCCACCGCAGCGGCAAGGAAGACTGCGAACGCCAGCTTGTAATCGTGGTCGAGCAGCAGGAAGGCCACCACCGGAATGAGCAGCACTCGGGCAATGGTGATGAGGTTGGGCAGGGTGAACATGGCGCGGAAAATAATGCAGCGAAAAGCGCCGCCGGGCAAGGGCACGCTTACATCACCACCCGCTCCGCGCCCCCCGGGCATCTTCGCACAGCCTGTTGTCTGTGCGATCGGGATTGACAAGCCTGCACACGGCGGTCAGTTTCACGCGCGGATCAACATGACGCCATATGGCTGCTATCTGGCATCATTCCGTCTGCGTACTAGCGGCCAGGAGCGGTCATGCGGCAGGTGACAATGACGATCGCTTGAATCGCCGTTTTTAGGAGCTAGACTGAGCTGTATCCTATCTCTCAAGGAGAAGATAATGGACGCCGCCCAACCCACAAAGTCTGCATGGCCTTTGCAGTTAATTTTGATTGCCCAGATTTGTTTTTTCCCAGCGTTGTCGGTTGCCGGCCCGGCGGAGGACGCGAACACGGAAATAGACCGCTGGTCGGCTGCGTATACATCTAATGACCCCGATGCTGTCGTAAATAGCTATTGGCCTGATGCGATACTTCTCGGAACCTCAAGTCCCGTCATTTCAATGGGTGGCGATGCGATCCGAAAGTACTTTACGGACCTCAAGCTGGCGGGTAGCGGAAACAAGAACGCGATCCAAGAGAGGCATACGATCGTGGTCGACGACAATGCTGTAGTCGTCACCGGCTATTACGAGTTCGTCCGCATGAGGGACGGCCAGCCGATGCCGGCTCCTTCGCGTTTCACTATGCTCGTGACGAAGCGTGGCGGTGAATGGCGGATCGCACATCATCACTCCTCCCCACACGTCCTCCCGAAATAGCCAGCCGGACGCTGTCGGCATCTCTTGTATCAATTGCCGCAGTTTGGTTAGGTGCGTCAGGATTCGTTATGC
Organism: Rhodocyclaceae bacterium; assembly: GCA_035654135.1. GTDB lineage: Bacteria > Pseudomonadota > Gammaproteobacteria > Burkholderiales > Rhodocyclaceae > Fen-999. The sequence continues at coordinate 10,153 of DASRXN010000030.1, forward strand.
CCAATCCACGGGCTGCTACGGGTCGCGAGTTCTTTTTCGTCAGATCGGGAATCTGCCGTTCAAAGGCTTGACGGCGCCAAGGTCCGTTGACCTTCGAATATCTGCCCCTCGGTCAGTGATGGTCGAATGGCTGGCCAGCCGAGAGCCGGTCTCTGTGGCCTGTCAAGACTTCGGCTACCGGCCGCAACTCGCCAGTTGAAAGTCAGCCGTGGCTGTTCGCCGAGTCGAGGCTGATCAGGCGCGCCGCCAGGTCGTGCCGGCAGGTCCGTCTTCCAGCACTATGCCGGCAGCCTTCAGCTCGTCGCGAATGCGATCCGCCTCGGCAAAGTCTTTCGCTTTCTTCGCTGCGACACGGGCAGCGATCTTCGCGTCGATCTCGTCGTTCGACGAACCTGCCATCGGCGCCCCCTGAAGGAACTCGACTGCCGGCCGCTGGAGCAGACCCAGCACGCCGCCCAGCGTCTTCAGTTGCGCAGCAAGCGTTGCATCGCCGCTACGGTTCACTTCGCCCGCCAGGTCGAACAGAACGGCCATCGCCTCCGGCGTGCCGAAATCGTTGTCCATGGCAGCGCGGAAACGCTGGGCGTGGGTCTCGTTCCAGTCCACCGCAGCCTCGCCGTCGAAACCCTTCAGGGCCGTGTAGAGTCGGCTGAGCGCCTGACGGGCATCGTCGAGGTGGGCATCCGAATAGTTGAGCGGACTGCGGTAATGGGCACGCAGGATGAAGAAGCGCACCACTTCGGGATCGTATTGCTTCAACACCTCGCGGATGGTGAAGAAGTTGCCCAGTGACTTCGACATCTTCTCGTCATCGACGCGCACGAAACCATTGTGCAGCCAGTAATTGACGAAGGTCTTGCCATGCGCGCCCTCGGACTGGGCAATCTCGTTCTCGTGGTGCGGGAACTGCAGGTCCTGCCCGCCACCATGAATGTCGAAGTGCGGGCCGAGCAACTGGGAGCTCATGGCCGAGCACTCGATGTGCCAGCCGGGGCGACCGCTGCCCCAGGGCGATTGCCATTTCGCCTCGTCCGGCTCGGCCGCCTTGGCGCTTTTCCAGAGCACGAAGTCGAGCGGATCCTGCTTGCCGGCCGCGACGTCGACGCGCTCGCCGGCCCGCAGGTCTTCGATCGACTTGCCGGAGAGCCTGCCGTAGCCAGCAAACTTGCGTACCGAATAACAGACATCGTGATTGGCCGCCGCGTAAGCGTAACCGTTGGCCTCCAGCTTGCCGATCATGTCGAGCATCTGCGGCACGTATTCAGTGGCGCGCGGTTCGAAGTCGGGCTTGAGGACGCCCAGCGCCGCGGCATCCTCGTGCATGAAGGCGATGAAGCGGTCGGTCAGGTCGCGGATCGACTCGCCGTTCTCGCTGGCACGCTTGATGATCTTGTCGTCGATGTCGGTGATGTTGCGGACGTAGGTCACCTGGTAGCCGGCGGCCCGCAACCAGCGCGCGACCATATCGAAGACCACCATGACGCGGGCGTGGCCGAGGTGGCAATAGTCGTATACAGTCATGCCGCAGACATACATGCGGACACGGCCCGGCTCGATAGGCACGAAATCCTGCTGCGTGCGGACCAGGGAGTTGTAGAGCTTGAGCATGGAAGACGATGGAAAAGGGGGCGAATTGCGTGTTTTTCCGCCCTTCGCGCATACTGGCCGTTATTGTCTAAGCCGATGGCTTCTTGCTAGAATTGGCAGTCAAATTCGACACTGTCCGGGTCAGTATAACATGACGTTATCCCGCATCTTCTCCGCCTGTACGCTTGCCTTGATGCTGTCTTTCTTGCTGGCCGGGGGCGCTCGCGCCGATGCTTTGCAGGATATCAACAAGCTGATGAAGCAAGGCCAGCTTGCCCAGGCGCTGGATCAGGTTGACAAGCATCTGGCCGGCAAGCCGAAGGATGCCCAGGGGCGTTTTCTCAAGGGCCTGATCCTCACCGAAATGAACAAGCCCAATGAGGCCGCGGCCGTCTTCCAGAAGCTGACCGAAGACTATCCGGAACTGCCCGAGCCCTACAACAACCTGGCGGTCATCTACGCCCAGCAGAAGCAATTCGAAAAGGCCAAGCAGTCGCTGGAGATGGCGATTCGCACCCATCCGTCCTATGCCACGGCCCACGAGAATCTCGGCGACATCTACACCCGCATGGCCAGTCAGGCCTACGACAAGGCGCTGCAGATCGACTCGTCGAACACCAGCGCACAGACCAAGCTGTCCATGATCCGCGACCTCATGGGCGGCAATGCCCGCCAGGGAGCGGCAGCAACCACCAAGCCGGCGATCGTGGTGGCCGCGGCCGAACCGAAAGCGGCTGAGCCGAAACCGGCCGAGCCTGTAAAGCCCGTCGAAGCCAAACCTGCCGAACCAGTCAAACCTGCCGAACCAGCCAAGCCCGCCGCCGCCAAGCCGGTGGAAGCGAAGCCGGTGGCGGCACCCGCGAAAACCGGCAACGGCGACGTTACCGCCGACGTCACCAAGGCCGTCGAGGGCTGGGCAGCGGCGTGGTCGAAGAAGGACGTCAAGGGCTATCTTGCCCATTACGCCCGCGACTTCAAGACACCGGGCGGCGAGGCCCGCGCCAAATGGGAAACCGAACGAAGCCAGCGCGTCAACAAGCCCGGCTCTATCAATGTCGGCGTCGACGGATTGCGAGTAACCGCCGAAGGAAACGACAAGGCGACCGTCCACTTCCGCCAGCACTACAAATCGGCATCACTCAAGACCTCCAGCAACAAGGTTCTGGTTTTTGTCCGGCAAGACGGCAAGTGGCTCATCCAGCAGGAGCGGGTCGGCAATTGATGATACGCCTGATACTTAGGATGCTCATCGCGGCCCTGGCCGCCCTGAGCATCGTATTTTCTGCCACCGCCCAGCCGCGCTTTTCCGACTCGGGCCCGGAACCGCTGTTGGCACGCGTCTTCGAGCATATCGAGCAGAACCGCTGGGGACAGGCCCTGCAGCAGACCGATGCGATGATCCGGGCGTATCCGAATTTCCGGCTTGCCCACCTGATCAAGGGCGACTTGCTGCTGGCCCGGACACAGGCCCTGACCGTGTTCGGCCAGGGCGGTGTGCAAGAGGCCGGTGACAAGGTGGCCGACCTGCGCGAAGAAGCCATCGCCCGACTGCGCGCCTACAAGAGCAAACCGCCGGCAAACTATGTGCCGCGCTATCTGCTGCAATTGCGCGCCGATCAGAAATACGCCGTCGTGGTCGACACCCAGAAGTCGCGTCTCTACCTCTATCAGAACAACAAGGGCACGCCCCAGTTCGTCGCCGACTACTACATCACCCAGGGCAAGCTGGGCGCCGAGAAAGTCAAGGAAGGCGACCAGCGCACGCCCGTCGGCGTCTATCACGTCACCGCCAGCCTGCCGCGCCAGAAACTGACCGATTTCTACGGCTCGGGTGCCTTCCCCATCAGCTACCCGAACGACTGGGACCGCCGCATGGGCCGCAACGGTCACGGCATCTGGCTGCACGGCACGCCCTCGAACACGTTTTCCCGGCCCCCAAAGGCCTCCGACGGCTGCGTCGTGCTGGCCAATCAGGACCTCGACGAACTGGCCGGAAATCTTCAGATCGGTCTGACGCCGGTCATCATCAGCAACAGCATCGAGTGGCTGTCGCTCGACGACTGGCAGGCGGAACGCAAGTCGCTGCTGGCGATGATCGAGGAATGGCGCAAGGACTGGGAAAGCCGCGATGTCGACCGCTACGCCGGTCACTACTCGCACAAGTTCGCCTCCGACAGCTTCAACTACCGAAGCTGGGTCGAGCAGAAGCGCAAGGTCAATGCCGGCAAGAGTTGGATCAAGGTCAGCATCGACAATGTCAGCATGTTCCGCAATCCCGGCAAGGAAGACTACGTCGTCGTCACCTTCGAGCAGGATTACCGGAGCAACAATCTCGACAACGCGATGAAGAAGCGGCAATACTGGATCAAGGAAGACGGCCGCTGGAAGATCATTCACGAGGGTGCCGCCTGAGCACGCTCGGACCAGTCGCACCTGTACCTCGGAGAATCGCAAATGAAGAAACTGCTTGCCCTCGTGGCTGCACTGGCCATTTCCATGTCCGCCTGGGCCGCCAACCCGACGGTCGAGATGAAGACCAGTCACGGCACCGTCGTCATCGAACTTTATCAGGACAAGGCGCCGAAGACCGTCGCCAACTTCCTGCAGTACGTCAAGGACGGCTTCTACAACGGCACCATCTTCCACCGCGTCATCGACGGCTTCATGATCCAGGGCGGCGGCTTCGAGCCCGGCATGAAGGAAAAGACGCCCCGCGCACCGATCGAGAACGAGGCCAAGAACGGCCTCAAGAATGAAGTCGGAACCTTGGCCATGGCCCGCAGGGGCGATCCGCACTCGGCCAGTGCACAATTTTTCATCAACGTCGCCAACAACACGCCGCTTGACTACCCGAGCCGAGACGGCTGGGGCTACGCCGTCTTCGGCAAGGTCACCCAGGGCATGGAGATCGTGAACAGGATCGCCAAGGTGACGACGGGCAACGCCGGTTTCCATCAGGACGTGCCAACCACGCCGGTGGTCATCGAATCCGTCAAACTGCTGCCCACAAAGAAATAGGACCACGGACATGATCAAGCTGCATACCAACCACGGCACCATCACCCTCCAACTCGACGCCGAGAAGGCGCCGAAGACGGTCGAGAACTTCATCGCCTACGTCGAGGCCGGTCATTACGACAACACCATCTTCCATCGCGTCATCGACGGCTTCATGATCCAGGGCGGCGGCTTCGAGCCCGGCATGAAGCAGAAGCCGACGCGCGAGACGATCGAGAACGAAGCCAAGAACGGCCTCAAGAACGAGCGCGGCAGCATCGCCATGGCTCGTACCTCGGCGCCGCATTCGGCCAGCGCGCAGTTCTTCATCAACCTGGCCGACAACGGCTTTCTCGACTATCCGGGCCAGGACGGCTGGGGCTACTGCGTCTTTGGCCGCGTCACCGAGGGCATGGACGTCGTCGACAAGATCCGGAACGTCAAGACCGGCCGCAGCGGCTTCCACCAGGACGTGCCGGTCGAGGACGTGACGATCGAGCGCGCCGAAGTGGTCTAGCGCGTGACCAGCCTGTTCGTTTCCGACCTGCACCTCTCGACCGGCAGGCCGGAAACGACCGACCTGTTTCTCCGCTTTCTCGCCGGCCCTGCCGGCGAAGCCGATGCCCTTTACATCCTCGGCGACCTGTTCGACTACTGGGCCGGCGACGATGACATCGCCGATCCCTTCAATGCCCGCATCTGCACCGCACTGACCGACCTCGCCGGCACCGGCACCCGGATGTATTTCCTGCCCGGCAACCGCGACTTCCTCATTGGCGGAGAATTCGGCGTTGCGTCACGGCTGACTTTCATCGACGAACCAACGGTTGTCGACATCGCCGGCACGCCGACCCTGCTGCTGCACGGCGACACATTGTGCACCGACGACGCCGACTACCAGGCCTTCCGCGCCACCGTGCGCGCTCCCGCATGGCGACGGGAGTTTCTCGCGCTGCCGCTCACCGAACGCAAGGCCATGATCGAAGCGCTACGCAGCCGCAGCGAGACCGAAAAGCGCATCAAGGCCTACGACCTGATGGACACCAATTCGGAAGCCGTGGCCGAAGCGTTCCGCCGCCATGGCGTCAGCCGCATGATCCACGGCCACACCCATCGGCAGGCCCGGCACGATCACATCGTGGATAACCGATCCTGCGAACGCTGGGTACTGGGCGACTGGGGCACCAGCGGCAACGCCCTCGCTGTCGATGCGGCCGGTTGCCGCTGGTTGCAAATCGCCGCCTAGGCGGCACCTACACGCTTCACAGACTGGTGGCCAGCATGAACCCAACCGCCAACGCCATCAGGGCCGTTGCCGCCCAGCCGAAGTTGCGATGGCGCCGGCTCATGGTCAGTGCTCCCATGATGCGTTGCGACTGGCCGATGCGCATCATCACCACCATGATCGGCACTGAAATGACACCGTTGATGATGGCGCTCCAGAGCAGCGCCTTGATCGGGTCAACCTCGAACGAGCCAATGACCGCGCCAATGACCGTAGCGGCAATGATGATCGCATAGAAACCGCGCGCCTCGTGAAAACCGTGCGAGAGCCCGGCTTTCCAGCCAAACATCTCGCTGACTGCATAGGCGGCCGATCCGGCCAGTACCGGCACGGCCAACATGCCGGTACCGATGATGCCCAGCGCGAAGACTGCGAACGCGAACTCGCCGGCAATGGGTCGCAAGGCCTCCGCCGCCTGGGCCGCTGTCAGAATGTTCGTGATGCCGTGCTCGTTCAGGGTCACCGCGGTTGCCAGCACGATGCACAAGGCAATGCCGTTCGAAAAGATCATCCCGACGTAAGTGTCTTCCTTGATGCGCCACAGGTGCTCGGCAGCATATTCGGGATGGTCACGGAGCTCGGCCGCCTCGGGTCGCCGCCGACTGTCCTCGACCTCTTGCGCGGCCTGCCAGAAGAACAGGTAGGGACTGATCGTGGTGCCGAGCACGGCGACCACGATGGCGGCGTAGTCGTTCAGCGACGTGCCCGGCGGAATGTAATGCCAGGGCGCGACGGATTCCGCCAACACGTGGCGCCATGGCACCGCAACGGACAGGATGACGGCAACATAGGAGAACAGCACCAGCGTCAGCCATTTCAGGATGCGCACCGTTCCCTCGTAGGAAAAATAGACTTGGCTGACGATGGACAGCACGCCGAAGCCGACAATGTACGGCGTGACCTGCCCGCCAACGAGCAGCCGCACCGCCTCGCCCATGGCAGCGAGATCGGCGGCGATGTTGATGGTGTTCGCCACCACCAGCAAGCCGATCAGGGCGAACGTCAGCCAGCGCGGACAGATCTTGGCGATGTTGGCGCCCAGGCCTTCGCCAGTGACCCAGCCGATGCGCGCCGACAGCATCTGGATGCCGATCATCAGCGGCGTCGTCAGCAGCAGCGTCCAGACCAGTCCGAAGCGGAATTGCGACCCGGCCTGCGAGTAGGTGGCGATGCCGCTCGGATCGTCGTCGGCCGCGCCGGTGATGAGGCCTGGCCCCAGCCGGCGCGCCAGTCCATTTACTTTCTTGGCATTCATTTCTGCCCTCGGTTAACAGTCCAGAGAGCGAAATCGACACCTCAGTGTCTTGTTGCGCGTCCAGACGAACAAGGCCGGATACTCGGGCCTGGGTTCATGGTCGTGATCGGTTGTTGGCGAGGCGCGAATTATGCGCGATTTGGCGCGGCGAGAACATCATTTTTAGTCCAATCGGCACAGGGTGTAGAATCCTACTTAAGCTATATGTTTGCATGGGATTGCTAACTGCCGTTGGCGGAGGGGTGGGGGTTTTGCGGCGGCAATCGACACGGTATGAAGGGGGAGAATAATGGCAACGGAACAAGAGGGAAAGAGATCGCCGTTCGTCGTTGAGTGGCGCGACGGATTCAAGATCAATATTTCCCAAGTCGACCGGGAACACAAGCATCTTTTCGAACTCGTCAAACGGCTCGACCTGGCCACGGTTCAAACAACCGTGGATGAGTTACTGGACTACGTGGTGACGCACTTCACCAACGAACAGAAGCTCATGGAAGACAGCAATTACCCGGCATTCTCCGCGCATCTGAAACTCCATGAGGAATTCGGGGCGGCCGTGGCCGATTTTCTCGGCGGCGGCGATGGATGGACGGAAGACCGCGTGCAGGAGTTGCGGAGGTTCTTGAACAAGTGGCTCATCGGTCACATCATGACCCATGACCTTCGCTTCGGAAATTGGTACCGCGAACACCATGGAGTCGACGCCCCCGAAGTCGTAGCCAGGCCCGAAAAGAAAGTCGGCTGGTTCGACCGCCTGCTCGGGAGGGGCTGATCTCTTCGATTCCTGCTCGACGACGCCAGACAATCTCGGGACATGGCTGCCATGCCTCAATAAAGGCGTGCCGCGTAGCGGGACGGAGCGCGCCATGAGCGAGCAGCCGATGATCCACTGGACCGAGGCTGGCGAGGCAAGCTCTGCATTATGGCGATCCGAAGCAGGAACGCCGCCGCCCAAACGCGTGGTCATGGCCGACGACACCATCACGGCCGACGCGGCCTATCGCCTTGCCTGCGAAGGCACTGCCATCCTGTGGCGCGGCGATTTCCAGAACGCGCGCCAGTTGCTGCAGGCGATGGCGCGACGTGTCGACCATAAGCCCCGCAAGTCCGGCAAGAAGAATGCGCCAGCAGCCTCCCCCGCCGACGCCTTCCATCGGCATCGCCTGGAGCAATCGCAACGTGCGCGCACCCTGGGCATGCTCCTGCTGCCCTTCGACGCCGACTACACGGTGCCGCTGCGGCGTGCGCCCGACGTGCGGCAAGCCTGCCTGGAAGCCTACGGCCCCGGCACGCAGCCTTTTGTCGCCTCGCTGCGCGAATTGCTCGGCCTGATCGGCGCGCACGAGTGGCGCAAGAACGGCGTTGCCATCCCCGCGCTCGGCGGGCGGATTCATCCGCACTACGGCGTCTTCGCACCGATCCGCAGCGAATACCTGCAACTGGTCGCCAAGGCCCCCTTGCCTGCCGACACTCTGGCCTTCGACATCGGCACCGGCACCGGTGTGCTGGCGGCTATACTGGCTCGGCGCGGCGTCAAGCGGATCGTGGCCACCGACCAGGATCCGCGCGCGCTGGCCTGCGCCCGCGAGAACCTCGAACGCCTCGGCCTGCTCGCGCAAGTCGAGGTCATGCAGCAAGACCTCTTCCCACCGGGCCGCGCGCCCCTGGTGGTGTGCAATCCGCCCTGGGTGCCGGCACGCCCCAGTTCCCCGATCGAGCACGCGATCTTCGATCCCGAGAGCCGCATGCTGCGCGGCTTCCTCAACGGTTTGGCCGAACATCTCGAACCCGGCGGCGAAGGCTGGCTCATCCTCTCCGACCTGGCCGAACACCTGGGCCTGCGCTCGCGCACCGACCTGCTGGCCATGATCGCCGCCGCCGGCCTGACGGTATTGGCTCGCCTCGATATCCGCCCCGACCATCCCAAGGTCGGCGACGACAGCGATCCGCTGCACGCCGCCCGCGCCGCGGAAATCACCTCGCTCTGGCGGCTCGCGGCGCAGTAATCGGCGTACCGCCGCGGCTGACTCTCGCCCGCAATTGCCCGCACGCACCGGCGATGTCCTGGCCGGCGGACTGGCGCAGCTTGGTGAGGATACCGTGGCGGTAGAGGTGCATCGACATCGCCGCCGCGCGCTCTGGTGAGGGCCGCTTGTAGCCGGCGCCATCTACCTCGTTGTAGGGAATCAGGTTCATCACCGCGTACTTGCCGGCGAGCAGCCGAACGATGCCGTCCAGCTCCTCGTCGCTGTCGTTTACGCCTTCAAGCAGCGTCCATTGGTACTGGATCGGGTAGCCGGTGGCGCGGGAATAGGCATCGGCGAGTTCGACCAGTTCCGCCGGCTCGATGGGCTGCGCGTTGGGAAGAAGCTGTGCGCGCAGCTCGGCGCGTGTCGAGTGCAGCGACAGCGCCAGTGCCGGCTTGACGGTGCCTTGCGGCAGGCGCTCGAATACGCGCCGATCGCCGACGGTGGAGAAGACGAGATTCTTGTGGCCGATGGCCCCCGCCGTGCCGAGTAGCTCGATGGCTTCCAGCACATTGTCCATGTTGTGGGCCGGCTCGCCCATGCCCATGAACACGACCTTCTTCACCGCACGGCGCGTGCGGGCGAGCACGACCTGGGCGACGATTTCGGCGCTGCCAAGCTGGCGTAGCAAGCCACCGCGGCCCGTCATGCAGAAAGTGCAGCCGACCGCGCAGCCGACCTGCGTCGACACGCAAACGCCGTCGCGCGGCAGCAGCACGCTCTCGACGGTCTGGCCGTCGGCAAGTTCGACCAGCAGTCGGGCCGAGCCATCCTCGCTGGCGTGTTCGGCACGCAGGCGAGCGAGCGCCTGCAACTCGAAAGTCAGCCGTGGTAACGCGCCGCGCACCGCCAGCGGCGGTGCGTGCTCGTCCTTGCATTCATCCAGTGGCCGCGCATGAGCCCATGAACGGAGCAGGCGTCCGACATGCCCCGGCTTGGCACCGAGGTCATGCAGGCGTTGGCGAATGTGTTCGACGCGCATCGCCCGCGGCGGAATGCTCAGTAGCTGCGGGTCCCGGAACGGTGGCCGCCAGCGGAACGCTGACCGCCGCGCGCGGGCTTGCCGCCCGGCCCCGACCGCTGTGGCTTGTGCTTGTGCGCAGGTTCGGCGTGCCGCGGCGGCTGACCTTGGCGGCCGCCATTGGCGCCACGCGGTTTCTGGATCGGTTCCGCCTTGATGCGCGGATCGGGTTCGAAACCGGGCACGACCTTCTTCTCGATATTCTTCTTCAGCAGCTGCTCGATGTCGCGCAGCAGCCGGTGCTCGTCGACACAGACCAGCGACACCGCCTGACCCGAAGCACCGGCACGGCCGGTGCGGCCGATGCGATGCACGTAGTCTTCCGGCACGTTGGGCAGTTCGTAGTTCACCACGTGTGGCAGTTCGTCGATGTCGATGCCGCGTGCGGCGATATCGGTGGCCACCAGCACGTTGAGCTTCAGCCGCTTGAAGTCGTCGAGCGCGCGCTGGCGCTGGCTCTGGCTCTTGTTGCCGTGCAGGGCAGCGGAACGGATGCCCGCCTTGCCGAGCCGGTCGGAGAGCGCGTCAGCGCCGTGCTTGGTGCGCGTGAATACCAGCACCTGATGCCAGCCGTGATCGTCGATCAACTGGATCAGCAGGTCGCGCTTGCGATCGCGATCGACGTGATAGACCGACTGTGCCACCGCTTCGGCCGGCGCGTTGCGGCGCGCCACTTCGACGCTGGCCGGATCGTTAAGCAGGCCGGTGGCCAGGCCGCGAATCTCGTCCGAGAAGGTGGCCGAGAACAGCAGGCTCTGCTTGTGCTTCGGCAGCAGGGCGATGATGCGCTTGATGTCGCGGATGAAGCCCATGTCGAGCATGCGGTCAGCCTCGTCGAGCACCAGGATCTCAATGCCGGAGAGATCGGCGCTGCGCTGGGTGATGTGGTCGAGCAGGCGGCCCGGCGTGGCGACGATGATGTCGACGCCGCTCTTGAGCGCGCTCAGCTGGGGACCCATGCCGACACCGCCGTAGATGGCGGTCGACTTCAGGCGCAGGTGCCTGCCGTAGGTACGCACGCTG
>DASRXN010000031.1:0-9018 GCA_035654135.1 Rhodocyclaceae bacterium
TAACGACGGTTCGCCTGGGATTCGCCGGCGAACGCATCCTTCAGATGCTTTTCGGTCTTCGAGCCTTTCAGTTGCATGGTGGGTCTCCTTGGGAAAAATTTCGCTGGCGGCACGCCGAAAATGGAACCGGCATGCCGGCGACTGGCCGGGCCAAACGCCTCGACAGCCATAGCTTAAGAGTCCCCACGAAAAAATAGGAAATTGGTTTTTCCTACCCGGACAATAGGAAGCGGCTATCGCCTGGCCACGGGCCGGGTGCCGGCCAGCTTGCAGTCGAGCAAAGCGCGACGCATCAGGTCGATCGCCTGATGGCGCGGGAAGCTGGCGCGCCAAACCATGCCGACACGCCGGGTCGGCGTCGGTTCCACGAATGGTTTCACCCGCAACAGCGGATCGTTCCTGGCGATGCCATCGACTGCCGTCGCCGGCATGACGGTGATGCCGACGCCCGAGGCGACCATGTGGCGGATGGTTTCCAGCGAACTGCCCTCCAGCACCTGCGGCCCGCCCTGGCCGGCTTGCGTACACAAGTCCAGCACCTGATCGCGGAAACAGTTGCCGCGCCCGAGCATCAGTAGCGGCTGGTCCAACAGACCCGCCGGATCGACTGTCTTCAGCTTCGCCCACGGATGCCCCACAGGCACCAAGGCACGGAAGGCTTCGTCGTATACAGCCTGCGCCACCAGACCGGGTTCGTCGACGGGCAGCGCCAGGATGGCGATGTCGAGTTCGGCCGATTTCAATTTCTCCAGCAGCCGATCGGTGTAGTTCTCCTCCAGCAGCAGTGGCATTTCCGGCGCCCGCTCGTGAAGGAGCGGCACCAGTTTCGAGAGCAGCCAGGGCCCGATGGTGTAGATGACGCCCAGGCGCAGCGGCCCGGCCAGCGGGTTCTTGCCGGCGGACGCGATCTCCGCCAGTTGCGCCGCCTCGGCCAGCACTTTTCCGGCCTGGGCGACAATGCGCTCTCCGGCCGGCGTTACCAGGACTTCCTGCGGCGAGCGCTCGAACAGGATCACCCCCAGTTCGTCTTCCAGCTTCTTCACCGCCACCGAGAGGGTCGGCTGCGCCACGAAGCACTTCTCGGCCGCACGGCCAAAATGGCGCTCCCGGGCAAGGGCGACGATATAGCGGAGGTCGGTGAGGGTCATGGCGGTGCGAAAATCATAACAGCGATCGTGGGATAATCGCGCCCCTTCGTGTTTCTCTCCGGAATTCCCGTGTCGTCCATGTCTTTGGCCCCCGAAGTCTCCCGCCGGCGCACCTTCGCCATCATTTCCCACCCGGACGCGGGCAAGACCACGCTCACGGAAAAGCTGCTGCTGTTCGCCGGCGCGATCCAGATCGCCGGCAGTGTCAAGGCGCGCAAGGCGAGCCGCCACGCCACCTCGGACTGGATGGAGATCGAAAAGCAGCGCGGCATCTCGGTGGCCAGCTCGGTGATGCAGATGGAGTACCGCGACTGCATCATCAACCTGCTCGACACCCCCGGCCACCAGGACTTCTCCGAGGACACCTACCGCGTGCTGACCGCCGTCGACGCGGCGTTGATGGTCATCGACGCTGCCAATGGTGTCGAGGCGCAGACACTGCGGCTGATCGAGGTCTGCCGCGCGCGCAACACGCCCATCCTGACCTTCATCAACAAGCTCGACCGGGAGGTGCGCGAGCCGCTCGACCTGCTCGACGAGATCGAGCGCACCCTGGGCATGCCCTGCGCACCGCTGACCTGGCCGGTGGGCCAGGGCAAGAACTTCCACGGTATCTACGACCTGCGCACCGACCGCATGCGCGTGTTCCGACCTGGCGCCGACCGCGTCGGCGATGCGGACGAGATCGTTGCCGAACAGTCAGTGCTGGCGACACGCTTCGGCGCCGAGTGGGAGACCGCCCACCACGAGATCGACCTCGTGCGCCACGCCGGCCATCCCTTCAATCGTGACGATTTCCTCGCCGCGCATCAAACACCGGTGTTCTTCGGCTCGGCCATCAACAACTTCGGCGTGCGCGAAGTGCTCGACGCGCTGGTCGACCTCGCGCCGGCGCCAGCGCCACGCCAGGCGGTGTCGCGTGAAGTGCATCCCGAGGAGGACGGCTTTTCAGGTGTGGTGTTCAAGATCCAGGCCAACATGGACCCCGCCCACCGTGACCGCATCGCTTTCGTGCGCGTCTGCTCGGGCAAGTTCGAGCGCGGCATGCGCCTGAAGGTGCGCCGCACCGGCAAGGAGCTGCGGCCGACCGGCGTCGTCACCTTCCTCTCGCAGCGGCGCGACCGCGTCGAGGAAGCCTATGCCGGGGACATCATCGGCATCATAACTCACGGCGGTCTGCAGCTCGGCGACACCGTCACCGATGGCGAGTCGCTGCAATACACCGGCCTGCCTTTCTTCGCACCCGAGATGTTCCGCACCGTCGAACTGGCCGACCCGATGCGCAGCAAGCAGCTCGCCAAGGGTCTGCAGGAGCTCGGCGAGGAAGGCGCCATCCAGGTCTTCCGGCCGGTGGCCGGCAGCCTGATGCTGCTCGGCGCCGTCGGCCAGCTGCAATTCGAAGTCGTGCAGCACCGGCTGAAGACCGAGTACGGCGTCGACGTCCGCATGTCGCCCGCCAACTTCGCCGGCGCCCGCTGGGTCAGCTGCGACGACGAAACCGAGCTGCGTCGCTTCATGAACTCCAATGGTTCCCGACTGGCGCTCGACGCCGCCGACACCCACGCCTACCTGATCTCCTCGCGCTACGACCTGGAGCTGACGAAGGAGCGCTGGCCGAAGATCCAGTTCCACCCGATGCGCGAACACGCCGGGCTGGTGCTGCAGGGTTGACGACAAGGCGTGTCGCCAAGACTGACTTTCGCCGGCCTGGCCGGAAGCCGGCCGCAGGTCAGCGTCATTTCTATCAGTAGAGTGGTTACCGTAGAATCTCCCGGAATTGATCAGTAACGGGCGATCCATGTTGGACCTTGGGAGTTGAATCATGTGGACAAAGACGGCGGTCCTGGTATTGGCGGCGAACCTGTTGGCCCAGACCACCGCGGCACTTGCGGCGCTGGGCGGGGACGCGGCTTCGATCGACGTGGATCGTGCGCACATGAAAGCTCAGCGCCGCATTGTCGCGGCCCGGAAATATTCGGTACAGGAAATGCAGTTGCCGTCCGGCACCACGATCCGCGAATATCTGTCTCCTGCCGGCAAGGTCTTCGCCGTGGCCTGGCAGGGGCCCCACATGCCGGACCTGCGACAGCTGTTCGGCGACCACTTCGAAGCCTACCGGGACGCCGCGCAGGGCGGGCGCAAGGCGCGTGGTCCGCTGCGGGTTGAGCAGCCCGGCCTGGTGGTTCATTCCGGCGGCCATATGCGGGGATTTGCCGGGCGCGCCTATGTGCCGCAATTGGTCCCGGCCGATGTATCGATCGACGAGATCAAGTAAGGCGCGGCGACAATGCGAATTCGAAATTTGGGTGTCGTACTGACATTCCTGGCGACCCTGGCTGGTTGCGGCGGGGGCGGGGGCGGGGGCGGTGGTAGCAGCGTGGGCTCGGGCGGGTCGGTCAATCCTGTCCCGACCGCGCCGAATGTGCTTCCGATTGCGGTTGGCAGCGGGCTGGCGCCGGTGGCCAATGTCAATGTTCCCCTGGTCAGCGTGACAATCTGCGCGCCGGGTAGCACGACAGCCTGCCAAACCATCGATCATGTCCTTCTCGATACCGCTTCCACGGGTCTCAGGATTCTGGCGCCGGCTCTGGACACGTCCCTCGGATTGCCGCCGCAGGCCAATGAGAATGGCGACAGCCTGGCCGAATGCGTGGCATTCGTGGATAGCTACGCCTGGGGCGCGGTACGGCTCGCGGATGTGCGCCTTGGCGGCGCGACAACCACCACGATCCCGGTCCAGATCATCGCCGATGCCACCTTTCCGACCATCCCGGCCAGTTGTTCCAGTCTTGGTCCGGCGGCGGCAAACACCGTGCAGAGCTTTGGTGCCAACGGCGTCCTCGGCGTCAGCGCGTTTCTGGAGGATTGCGGACCGGTCTGCGCGCAATTCGTCATTCCAGGCACCTACTACACTTGTTCGAACGGCGCCTGCAACCCGGTTGCAACAACTCTGGATCGTCAGGTACGCAATCCGGTGGCGGCGCTGGCATCCGACAACAACGGTTTCGTCATCGAACTCGCATCCGTGCCGGCTGCCGGCGCGGCGACCGTCTCCGGCACGCTGACGCTCGGCATCGGCACCCAGAGCAACAACGCGATGGGCAGCGTCGTCGCCTTTGATCTGGATACCAGCGGAAATCTCAAGACGACCTTCAAGACTCAGACACTCACGGCATTCTTCGACAGCGGCTCCAACGCCCTGTTCTTTCCCGACAGCACCATTCCGGTCTGCGACAGCGCCAGCGCGGCGCCCGGCTTCTATTGTCCAGCGGCAACCCAGGAACTTTCGGCCGTCGTTCAAGGTGCCGCCAATGGTGTCACCGGGAATGTGAATTTCAGCGTCGCCAATGCGGCAGCACTGGCGACGAACGCACCGACATTCACGGCCTTCGCCAATCTCGCGGCACCAGTCAGCTGGGCGCCGGTTTTCGATTGGGGCTTGCCCTTCTTCTACGGTCGGCGGGTAGTCATGGCGAT
This sequence comes from Rhodocyclaceae bacterium, assembly GCA_035654135.1. Classification (GTDB taxonomy): domain Bacteria; phylum Pseudomonadota; class Gammaproteobacteria; order Burkholderiales; family Rhodocyclaceae; genus Fen-999. The sequence goes on from DASRXN010000031.1 coordinate 4,626, forward strand.
CGAGCAAAGAAGCACTCCGGCCGGAACCGGCCCGTTTGTCGCCTATTGAGTCCGGGTTCGGTCAAGCAGCGCTGACTTTCAGCGCTTCCGGCCGGCCGAGCCGGAAACCGACTACCGGTCCTGCCGGGCAGGTGCAGGCGTGATGGCTTCAGGGCTGTCGAGATCGTCATCGTCGAGGGTGCTGAAGCGCACGACCCGCACGCCCGCCGGCAGGTTCGATTTGCGTCTTGCCAGTTGCGTGAGCCACTTGTTCCGGGGCGGCGTGAGGATATCGACAAGGCTCATGCTGTAGTGCGTCATAGGCTGCTCCTGGCCTCCCAGCGTGATAACGAAGGCCCCGGCTGGCGGAGCTTTCGCGGGGCCGGCGGAAGGGGCCGGGCCATCTTGGTGAATCGGGGATTCTCATCGGCAAGGTACCGTCGGGAATCGGCGAGAAACTTCTCGATCGCGTGAGGTGTTATGGAACTCATTGGGTCTCCTCTGGTTGGCGACAGGAAAGTAGAGGCCGAGTCTGCCGCAAAGTTCAGCCGGCAGGTGCAACAGAATGTTTCAGTCGCCGCAGACACTTGACAGCACGCGAATGCGGCGGGTCTCAGTGAGCTGACGGTCGGGCGCGCCGGGAGTATCGTGTTGGCACCCCTGGCCACGCGAATGTTCCGATGGATCATCCTCCCTTGATCGAAGCCCTGCTCGACCCGCGGCGCTACCCGCATCCGGTGGCACGCGTCGATCTGGTCGAGACCCACATCTCCTGGCTGCTGCTGGCCGGAGCTTTCGCCTACAAGCTGAAGAAGCCGGTGACGTTGCCCTTTCTCGACTACGGCAGCGTCGACAAGCGAAGCGCCTGCTGCACGGCCGAAGTACGACTCAACCGCCGCTACGCGCCGGACCTGTATCTGGGCGTGGTCGACTTCGACGGCGAGCCCGCGGTGAAGATGCGCCGCTTCGACGAGTCCGGCCGGCTCGACCATGTCTGCGCGCGGGGCGAATTAACGCCGGCGCATCTCACCGATCTCGCCCGCACAGTCGCCGCCTTCCACGCATCGGCCGCCGAGGCGCCCGCCGATTCCCATTTTGGCGCACCAGGGCAGGTGCTTGCTGCGGCGCTGGAAAACTTCGACGAACTCGATACCCTGCTGCCGGCCGAGGCTGCGCGACTCACGCTGCTGCGGCAATGGACGCTGACGGAATTCGAACGCCGCCACGAGGACTTCATCCGCCGCAAGTGCGACGGCAAGGTGCGCGAATGCCACGGCGACCTGCATCTGGGCAACCTGGTGCTGATCGACGGCAAGGTCACGCCCTTCGACTGCATCGAGTTCAACGAGGATTTCCGCTGGATCGACGTCGCCAGCGAAATCGCCTTCACTTGGGTCGACCTGCTCGACCACGGCAAGCCGGGGCTGGCCTGCTGGCTGCTCAACGAGTGGCTGGTCTGGAGCGGCGATTTCGGCGCCCTGGCGGTGCTGCGCTTCTACGCCGTCTATCGCGCCATGGTGAGGGCCAAGGTCGCCGCCATTCGCGGCAACACGCCCGAAGCATCCGAATACCTCGGCATGGCCGAAAGACTCGGCGTGCCGCCACGGCTGACTTTCGCCATCACCTTCGGCCTCTCGGGCTCTGGCAAGACCACCGCGTCGTCCGCGCGGCTGCTGGCGGACGAAACTGCCGCAACCATCCGCCTGCGCTCCGATGTCGAGCGCAAGCGCCTGTTCGGCCTGGCACCCGATGCCGACTCCGGTGGCACGATCTACACATCGGAAGCGACAACCCGCACCTACGCCCGGCTGGCGGCGGTGGCGCGGCAGGTGCTGGCCGACGGCTGGTCGGTCATCGTCGACGCGGCTTTCCTCAAGCGCGCCGAACGCGAGGAATTCCACGCCATCGCCACCCATTGGCATGCTCCCTTCGCCATCCTCGCCTGCGAGGCAGTGCCGGACGAATTGCGCCGCCGCCTGCGGGCACGCGCGGGCGATGCCTCGGAAGCCACCGTGGCGGTGCTGGAACAGCAGTTGGCCTGGGTGGAGCCTCTGACCGGGTCGGAACGAGCGCTCGCCGGCCCATCACATGACTGAATCGACAGGCGACGAGCTTCAGGAAGTTTGATATTCTTGGCCTCTTCGAGGCCGATCCGGCCCACCCCCATCAGCATGCCAGATGATCCTTTTACATTGCCCGAACTGCGAATACGAAAACAAGCCGGGGGAGCGTTTCTGCGCCTCCTGCGGCGTGCCGCTCGATCTCAAACCCTGTCCCAGCTGCGGCAAGGTCGATAGCGTCAAGGCAACGGTTTGCACCGGCTGCGGCGCTGCTTTCCCGCCCATAGACCCGGCGCACGTCGCGGAAAATACTTCGGCAACCGCCGACCGCAGCCACGCCAATGGGCCACCACTAGTCTTGCCTCCTACCACTGTTATCCGTGCCTGGCCGTTAATTGTCGTTGCGCTCACCGCCGCCGGACTGCCGTTACTATGGGTGTATCGCGACATCATGCCGTTGCCCAAGGCTTGGCAGTCACAGGTGCTAAGCGCTGAGAGTAGTAATGTCGCGCCCCCGCTACCACCCGCGCAGCCGCCCGCCAAGAATGAACCGGCACGGAAAACTGGGGCGCCTGTCGCGGCAAGTCAGGAGCAATCCGTCGCGGAGCACGAACCGGTGCCGAAAAATCCAGTGCCGGTCCAGGCTGTTAAGACGGCGCAGACCATGCAATCCGTCCAGGCCAGCCGGCCCAAACCTCCGGTCCAGCGAGCGCCGGCACAACCGCGAGTGGCCGCTAAACCGCAGCCGGCCACGAAGGAAGGGGCGGCCACAGCAGGTACGTGCACCGAAGCACTCGCTGCCGTCGGCTTGTGCGATCCCGGGACAACGAAATAATGAGTTCAAGGCTTGCCCGTGGCCGCCCTTTGCTCGCGGCCGCGGTAGCGCTGCAGTTGTCGACGGCCCTGACCGCGGAGCCGACCAAACTGTTGACCGGACCCCAGAGCACGACACAGTGGCAGGTTGGCCGTGATCTTGCCCAGCGTGTCGCAGACCCGGCCGGAATCTCCCTTGAAGTTGTCACGACCGATGGCCCGACCCAGAGCCTGCAGCGCCTGCGTGACGACGGCAGCCGGGGTGGCGGCCTCAAGCTTGTTCTACTGCAAGCCGATGTCGCCCAGGCGTACCTGGCCGCCGCCGAGCGCGGCAATGCAGAGGCTGCCACTTACCTGACACCGATGCGCGTCATCGCCCCCCTGTACGAAGAGGAACTCTACTTCATCGTCCGTAGCGATTCCGGCCTCGGCTCGATACAAGACATCCAGGATGCGCGCATCAACGTCGGTCCGCTGGAGGGTGGCACGGCGCTGGCCGTCAGCACGCTTTACCGGCTGCTGTTCGAGACGCCGATCCCCGGCGGCAAGACAAGTTTTCTCGATCATGAAGAGGCATTGGCAAAGCTGATCACCAGCCGGACCGTCGACGTTGTCGCCATTCTCGCCGACCAACCGACGAAGCTCATCGCCAACATGAAACCGGAAGCTCGCCGCTTTGTCAGGCTGCTCAAATTCGACGCCAGCCACCCGCGCAGCGCGGCAGTGCTGCAAACGTTCAGCGCGGCAACCATCCGTGCGACCAGCTACCCCAACTTGTTGGCTGAGGACATGCCGGCTCTCGCCAGCCGGATCTACCTCGTCGCCCACGGCTATCGGCAAGGCGAAGATGACGAGCTGCTGGCACGCCTCGCCCGTGGCTGGTGCCAGAATCTGCCGCGTCTACAAGCCGAAGGGCACGCCAAATGGCGCGAGGTGGAAATTGGGCTGCCCGCACTCAAGCCGGGCTGGCAATACGCCCCACCGTCAGCGCAAGAGATAGCTTTCTGCAAGTAACCAGGACTCAGGCCTTGCCCAGGCAACCGTGGTAAAGCGCTGCCACCAGATCCGACTGGGTGACGATGCCCTGCAGGCGATTGCTCTCGTCGACGACGGGCACCTGGTGCAGGCCGCGCGTCATGGCCGGCACCAGGTCGACGATATGGGTATCCGGTGTCGCCCGCAGTGATGTGCGAACCATGATGGATGCCACCCCCTGGTTGCGTCCGAGTGGAAAGCGCAGCAGCTGGTACAAGCGTCGGCGCAGACTCGCCGGCGTGCTCGCCTTGGCGCCATGGGTGAAGCCTTCCAGCGTCACGACGCCCTCGACACGATTCAGGGTATCCACCACCATCAGCGTCGTCAGCCTGTGACGGCGCATCAACCGCCAGGCCTCGAGCAGGCGGGTATCTGTCCGCACCGAAACCACGTCACGACTCATGATGTTGGCACAGATCAGATCGCTGTAGCGGCGGCGGCGATGCCGGCGCTCGGCGATCTGCATGATCTCGTCCAGTTCCTCGCCGCTGATGTAGAGCGGCCGG
>DASRXN010000032.1:0-5169 GCA_035654135.1 Rhodocyclaceae bacterium
AAACCAACCAACGAATTGCGCGCACTGGCCGCCAGCCACCTCGGCAACCCGGACTTCGAGGCGGCGCTCGCAGCGCTGATGGCCGCCATCGAGGCGCGCATCGAGTATCGTTCCGGCATCACCGACGTCGGCTGCAGCGCCGTTGACGCCCTCGCCCACGGCTACGGCGTCTGCCAGGACCACGCCCACGTCATGATCGCCTGCTGCCGTACTGCCGGTATCCCGGCCCGCTACGTCAGCGGCTATCTTTACACCGGCGACGATGGCCATGCCGCCAGCCATGCCTGGATTGACGCCTGGGACGGCCATCGCTGGCTCTCCTGCGACGCCACCCACAAGCGTTTCGCCGGGCCGGCCTACTGCCGGCTGGCGGTCGGCCGCGACTACCTCGATGCCTGTCCGGTGCGCGGCGTGCGACATGGTGGCGGCGACGAGGCCATGCAGGCGACGGTCAATGTCGGCCATAACGGTCCGGCACAGCAGAGCCAGCAGTAAGCAAGGCGGTACAATCGGGCCATGACCTATTGCATCGGCATGCTCCTCGAAGAGGGGCTGGTACTGCTGTCCGACTCCCGCACCAACGCGGGCATGGACCACATCAATACCTTCCGCAAGATGACTGTCTGGGAGAAGCCCGGCGATCGCGTGCTGGTGCTGCTCACAGCCGGCAACCTGGCCATCAGCCAGGCCATCGTCAATGTGCTCGACGAGCGCGCCGCCTCGATGGAAGGCGAACCGAATCTCCTCAACGCCCCCAACCTGTTCGAGGCCGCCACCCGCGTCGGCGAAGCAGTGCGCGAAGTGCACCAGCGTGACGCCGAGGCGCTGAAGGAGTTCGGCGTCGAGTTCAACGCCTCGCTGATCCTGGCCGGCCAGATCGCCGGCGAGGCGCCGCGCCTGTTCCAGATCTACTGCGCCGGCAATTTCATCGAGGCGACACACGACACGCCCTATTTCCAGATCGGCGAGTCAAAGTACGGCAAGCCAATCCTCGACCGTGTCATCAAGCCGGGCACGAGCCTCGACGAGGCGGCCAAGTGCGCGCTGATCTCGATGGACTCGACCATCCGCAGCAACCTCTCGGTCGGCTTGCCGCTCGATCTGCTCTACCTGCGGCGCGACGCCTTGAAAGTGGATCGCCACGTCTCCATCGACGCCGACAACGCCTACTTCGCCATGATCCGCTGTCGCTGGGGCGAACAATTGCGGCGCGTGTTCCAGGAATTGCCCAACCCCGAGTGGTAGGACGGATTCTTGCTAAGGGAACGACATGGACCCCATAGGCACACTGTTGTCGCAAGCCCGCCGCCCGGACGACCTGGCCACGATTGCCATCGCCGGCGTCGTCGGCATGTCGCTCCGGCGCGGCCGCCAGCCCCTGATCAGCGGCTTGTCGGAAGCGCGCTTCCAGAAGCTGCTGAACGAATACTTCGTCGGCATCGCGCTCAGCAACGGCGAAGCGCCCGCGTCCATCGCCGACGAGTTCGACGATATTCTGGAACTGCTGCTGGAGCACCGGGCCGAACCCACCGAGCCGGCTGCCTGGCTCGCCCATGCCGTCGCTTCCGCCGCCATGGGCGAGAATCATCTTTGGCAGGACATGGGCCTGCCCAGCCGCAAGCACCTGTCGGCTTTACTACAAGCCGGTTTTCCCACCCTCGCCGCCAGGAACACTGGCGACATGAAGTGGAAGAAGTTCTTCTACCGCCAGCTGTGCGAACGGGCCGAGGTGCCCATTTGCAAGTCGCCGCATTGCGCAGAGTGCTGCGACTACGGGATATGTTTCGGCCCGGAATGATGATCGATTTTGCCGGCGAGGCCGACCTGCCGGCGCTGGCCAACCTCTTGAGCGAACTGTTCGCCCTCGAAAGCGACTTCCGCCCGGAGCGCGACAAGCAGCTCGCCGGCCTGCGGCTGGTTCTCGACAACCCGGCCATTGGCCGCCTGTTCGTGTTGCGCGTCGATGGCAAAGTCGCCGGCATGGCCAACGCGCTGATCACCGTTAGCACCGCGCAAGGCACGCGCGTGCTGCTGCTGGAGGACGTGATCGTCAGTGTCGGGTATCGCGCCACCGGCCTCGGCCGACTGCTTGTCGATCATGTCTGCGCCTGGGCCAGGGACGAAGGCATGACGCGCGTCACCCTGCTCGCCGACAAGGACAACCTTCCTGCCCTGGCCTTCTACGACCGGCTAGGGTTTGAAAAGTCAGCCATGGTGGTACGCCGGAAGGTGCTCTAGAACCCGTAGGGCTTGAACAGCCAGTCCTTGACCACCTGCACGTCGCGCTCCGGCAGGTAGCCGAAACCGCTCTGCATGTCCTCGACCACAACGGCGGCGACCGCGTGCGGCACGACCTTGGTGGTCAGCATGTGGAAGAACCAGGCCATGGGATAGCCAGCCTGCTTGTCGAAGCGCTGCAGCGGGCCGGCCAGCGCAAGGCCACGCGCGCCGAAGCCGCCATCGAACCTTGGGGCAACGCCGACGATGGCCGCGACCGGCGTGGCGGACAGGATTGGTTGGCGATAGCGGTCGAGATGCTCGCGCACGGCGAGCACCCATTGGTTGGAAAACTGCACGGCATGGCCGGCGCTGCTCCGCTCCCAGGCGTCGACGAAACGGTGCACGGGCTGCGGCTCGGGTTTCTGCGCGCGCATGCGGGCGAGGAATTCGGCAATGTCGGTGACGCGCCTCACGGCATAAAGCGGAATGCCGAGCGGCAGTGGCTTGACGGCACAAGCATCGCGCGCATCGATCAGTTCCTCGATGCTGGCAGGGGCGTCGTCGCCACCGAACAGCGGCTGGCAGACCACTTCCTGCAACTCCTCGATCTCGACCTGCATGAAGTCGGCCGCACCCGATCCGGTCGGTGCAATCCAGTAATGCGTCTTGCCGGTCAGGCGCGTGGCGCGCAGTTCGCTGTCGGCATAGGCATCGGTCAGCGCCTGAAAGTCGTCGCCGTGGCTGGCCAGTTCCTTTGCCGCCCATTGTTCAATGTCGTTCGCGACATGATGGCCTGCGCCATCGACGACGCCACCGAGGCGATACCAGCCGCCGCGCGAGAGCACCTCGCGGAACGCCAGCTCGGGCGCGATCAGCGCGATTTCGCGCGCCAGCGCTGCCGGACCGGCGGAAACGGGAATGCGCACGCAGGCTTCGGCGATGGCGTCGGCCAGTTCGCGAGACCTTGATTCGACGGCAGCCACGGTCATGTCGGGTCCGATCAGTCGTCGTCGTTGCGCAGGGCCACCGCCAGCCCGGTCGCCGACTCGGCATCGGTGGTCAGCTTGAGGCAATGCTCGTTGGCATCGACGTAGTAAAGGTAGCAGTGCTCGTTCTCGGCGGCCGGCGTGAGCCGCGGCGGCACATCGTCCTCGGCACAGACGGTGATGTGCACGCCCGGGAAGGAAGCACGCAGTTGCCGCGCCAGGTCGTCGAAAGTCAGCCGTGGCGACACGCCACCGAGCACGGCTTCGAGCAACGCGGCGTCGATCATGTCTCTTCGTCCGCTTCGACGAGTTCGCGATAGACGGCCAGCGAAGCAGGCTCGACACCCATCACCTTGGCCAGCCAGGGCGGCGGGCTGACGAGGGCCGCCTGCAGCTTGACCAGAACTTCCCGCGTCGGCGCCGCCTTCGGTACCTTCACTGGATGAACACCGGCGCGCACCACCTTGGCCGCCGCCGGTCCGCCGATCGACTGGATGAAGACCACCTGGCAGTCGCTGATCAGTTGCGAGCGCGCCACGTTGCGGTCTTCGGCTTCGTCGGCCGCCTCTGTCGTGCGCTCGCCGACCAGGCTGACTTCCGTCGGCGAGACCTGGTAGATCAGGAATCGCTCGCAGGAACCGAAGTGGCCATCGAGCATCTCGCCACCGTTCGAGGCGCAGGCGACTCTGACTGAGCCAGTCATCGCATTCGCCTCACAGATACACGATGCAAGCATCGCCCGCCGGGCAGGCGTCGACGCACTTGGGCGAATCGGCTTCGCCTTCGCACTCTGTGCAGGTGTCCTTGTTGATCTTGAAAATGCCGCCCTTGTCGGTGATCGACTTGGTCGGGCAGACCGGCACGCAGTCGCCGCAGGACGTGCATTCTGCTTGAACGATCTTCATTGCCATGATGTTTCTCCTTTCAGTTACTCGACGCCATCGAGCCGCCGGGCGCGCACCGAGTACGGCAAACGCGCCGGTGCCGCCTGGGGTTCGATGAAATACACACCGCCGTTGCCCAACCTGATCTCGCCGCCCCACTTCTCCGGGGTATCGAACTCCATGGACACGATCTTGTCCTCGATATCGCGCTTGGGCAGGTAGAAGACGTAGCCCCCGTTTTCCCCTGCGCTGCGGCGGATCATGATGTTGGCCACGATCGATTACCGCACCAGGTCGTGGTTGTAGTCGGTGGTGCCCATGCCGCGCGTCGAGTCGTCGAGCCGCTCCAGGACCGTATTGGTCAGGGTGGTCAGGATGTACATTGCGCCCTCGTAGCCCAGCGTGGTCATGCGGTGCAGGTGGTGGCGATCGAAGATCGGGAAGCCGATGCGGATCAGCGGCACCTCGAACTCCGGACCCTTGTGGAAGGTGTCGCGCTGGATGTACTTGCCGTAGCTGCTGCCGATGATGTAATCCGGCTTGTCGGTGAAGCACAGGCTGCGCAGGTGCCACAGGTCGGCGCCCGGGTAGGCCTTGGCGTTGGCGCCGTAGGGCGACGACTCGAACACCTTCTTGATCGCCTTTTCCCACTTCTTGCCACCGTTGTTGCAGACGACGTGGGTGGGCTCGATGCCGAACTCCATCAGGATCTTGGCGATGCCCAGCGTGAAGTCGGGATCACCGAAGATCGCCATCTTCTTGCCGTGCAGCCAGGCGTGGGAGTCGGTCATCATGTCGACCAGGCGGCCGCGCTCGAGAGCGATCGAAGCCGGGATCGGCTTGCCTGTGACTTCCGAGACCTTCATCAGGAACTCGTCGGTCCACTCCAGGCCCATGGGAATATTCAGCTTGGGCACTTCATGGCTCCAGGTGCTTTCGACGAACTTCTTGGTTTTGTCCAGGCCCAACGGCTGGATCAGGAAAGTAGTCAATGCGTTGGGAGCGTCCTTCACTTCGTCCATCGTGGTGCCGCCAGCGTACATGCGGAATTCACCATCGGCCGGCGTGTCGAGCACTTC
>DASRXN010000033.1:0-5478 GCA_035654135.1 Rhodocyclaceae bacterium
TCGGATCGGTCATGTTGTTCCAGGCCGCGATATCCCGGTAGTCGTGACCATGCTCCAGCGCAATGCGACGCAGCGTATCGCCCTTCTTGACGATGTAATAACCCTCGCGCGCCACCGCCGGTGCACCGGTCGCCAGGCCACGCTCGATGATCACCGGCGTGCCGCGATCGCTGACCGGTGCCGGTGGCCGGCTGCCACATCCCGCCAGCGTTATGAACAGCATTATGAAAAAGTAACGCCACATCTCATTCGACTCCCGGCAACAGCGGCACGAAGCGCACCGGATCAAAACGCGTTTCGACAAAGCCCTGCTCGGTTCGTTCGAACAGGCTCAGGGTCTGATCATAAGTTCCCAGTGGCAGCATCAGGCGCCCACCGGGCGCCAACTGGCTTAGCAGCGCCGACGGTACGGCGGTCGCAGCAGCCGCGACGATGATGGTATCAAATGGAGCCGCTTCCGGCAGCCCGGCCATGCCATCGGCGTGCTTCAGACGAACATGTGACAGCTTCGCCGTGCGCAGGTTCTCCCGCGCCTGGGCCAGGAGTGGCGCCAGCCGCTCGACAGCGTAGACATGTTTGCTCAGCGTGCCCAGCACAGCAGCCTGGTAGCCGCAGCCCGCCCCCACCTCCAGCGTCTTGCCCAGCGACTGGCGGCCAGCCAGCAGCAGTTCGATCATGCGCGCCACTACGTAGGGCTGGGAAATCGTCTGGCCGAGTATCAATGGCAGCGCCGTGTCCTCATAGGCCCGGTGCGCCAGCGCGGCACCGACAAAGACATGGCGCGGCACGGCGGCCATGGCGGTCAGCACACGGTCGTCACGAATGCCCTGCTCTCGCAGGCGCTCAATCATGCGCGCGCGGGTGCGCTGCGAAGTCATGCCGATACCTTGAAGTACATTCATGCGCCGAGCCAATTCCTAACGGTGCCGATCTGGCCTGCGTGAGTCAAGTCGATTTGCAACGGCGTGACGGAAACGTAACCGCCGGCGATGGCATTGAAATCCGTACCCTCGCCGGCATCGGCCGCCTCGCCTGCCGCACCAACCCAATAGACGGTCTCGTGGCGCGGCGTCACCTGCGGCACGGCCTTTTCGGCCTTGTGACGGCGACCCAGGCGCGTCACCCGCAGGCCGCGTACTTCCGGCTCGTCCGGCACATTGACGTTGAGCAGCACTGGCTCGCCGAAAGCCTGACGCTGAAAGCGTTCGACCAGTTCGCGAGCAATGCGGGCGGCGGTGGCGAAATGGGCGCCTTCCTTGCTAGCAAGCGAGATCGCAATGGAAGGTACGCCGAGCAAGTAGCCTTCCATGGCCGCCGCCACCGTGCCGGAATAAATGGTGTCGTCGCCCATGTTGGCGCCAAGATTGATGCCCGAGACCACCATGTCCGGAACATAGTCGAGCATGCCGGTCACGGCCAGATGCACGCAATCGGTCGGCGTGCCGTTCACGAAGTAGAAGCCGTTGGCGGCCTGGCGCAAGCGCAGCGGCCGATCGAGCGTCAGGGAATTGCTGGCGCCGCTGCGGTCGCGTTCCGGCGCCACGACGGTGATATCGGCGATCGGCGCCAACACCTCGGCCAGCGCCTCAATGCCCGGCGCGAAGTAGCCGTCGTCGTTGCTCAGAAGGATGCGCATGGCGGGACAGGGAGAGGTGTCATTGGCTACAGCGGTGCTTGAGGCCGCAAGTATAGCAACTGACCATGCCGCCCCCTCTGCGTACATGACCGGTAGTGCTTGCATTTCCAAATTCTCATACGTATGATTAAAACGTTCGTTTAACTCGATCACCCCTATGGGCGCCATCATCGAACCTACAGAAGACACCCGGGACACCCGCGAGCGCATCCTCGATGCCGCCGAAAACGTCTTCATGGCCTGCGGCTACGACGGCGCTTCGATGCGCCAGATCACTAGCGACGCAGGCGTCAACCTCGCTGCCGGCCACTATCACTTCGGCAGCAAGGAAGACCTCTTCAAGGCCGTTCTTTACCGCCGATTGCGCATCCTCAACCAGGAACGCCTGCGCGTGCTCGACGAACTGGAAGCGAAGGCCGGCGGTACACCGCTCAAGCCCTCGCAAATCGTCGATGCATTTTTCGGCACGCTGCTGCGCATGGCAATCGCCCACGGCCCGCGCGGCCAGACCTTCCTGCGCCTGATCGGCCGGACCCTGACCGAGCCATCGGAGTTCATCCGTACCGTCCTGTCCAAGGAATTCGCGCCAATCCTCGAGCGCTACAAAGCGGCCATGTTCCGCGCCCTGCCCGAAGTGCCGAAGGAGGAAATCGTCTGGCGCTTCCACTTCATGCTCGGCGCGACCTCCTACGCCATCGCCGGCGTCGACACCTTGCGCCTGGTCACCGACTGGGAGACCGGCGAAGTGGAAGACGACCTCGAACGCCTGCTGCCGCGCCTGATGTCTTTCCTGCTTGGCGGCCTCCGCGCACCACTCCCGGCAACCCCCATCCAAGTTCCCCAACCTCGCGGCAACGGCCGCAACCGGAGGAAGAAATCATGACCGTTTCCCTCATCCTGATCGGCGTACTGTCGGCACTGACTTTGGTGCTGGTATTGCCGCCGCTGCGCCGTGCGCTGATCACGCGCCGCGTCTACGCGCTGTTCAAGCGCATCCTGCCATCGATGTCCGACACCGAACGCGAGGCCCTCGAAGCTGGCACTGTCTGGTGGGAAGGCGACCTGTTCCGAGGCAACCCGGACTGGAAGAAACTGCTCGCCTACCCGACGCCCAAGCTGACGGCAAGCGAGCAGTCCTTCCTCGACAACGAAGTGTCCGAAGCCTGCCGCCTGGTCGAGGACTGGAACGCCTCGCACGAACGCTACGACCTATCGCCGGAAGCCTGGCGCTACATCAAGGACAATGGCTTCCTGGGCATGATCATCCCGAAGCGGTACGGCGGCCTCGAGTTCTCGGCCTACGCCCACTCGCAGGTCATCACCAAGCTGTCGACGCGCTCGTCGGCGCTGGCGGTTTCCGTCATGGTGCCCAACTCGCTGGGTCCCGCCGAACTGCTGCTGCACTACGGCACCGACGAACAGAAGAACCACTACCTGCCGCGCCTGGCCAAGGGGCAGGAGATTCCGGCGTTCGCGCTGACTTCGCCCTGGGCCGGGTCCGATGCGGCCTCGATTCCCGACCACGGCATCGTCTGCAAGGGGATCCACCAGGGCCGCGAGGTGCTCGGCATGCGCGTCACCTGGGACAAGCGCTACATCACGCTGGCGCCGGTCTGCACCATCCTCGGGCTGGCCTTCCGGCTGTATGATCCCGACGGCCTGTTGGGCGGCAGGAAGGACATCGGCATCACCTGCGCGCTGGTGCCCTACGACCATCCGGGCGTCGACACCGGCAACCGCCATCTGCCGCTCAATGCCGTGTTCTGCACCGGCCCGACGCGCGGCAGGGAGGTCTTCATGCCGCTCGACTACATCATCGGCGGCCCGGCCATGGCCGGCCAGGGCTGGCGCATGCTGATGGAATGCCTGGCCGCAGGCCGCTCGATCTCGCTACCCGCCTCGAACACCGGCATGGCCAAGATGACCGCGCGTGCCGTCGGCGCCTACGCCCGGGTGCGCAGCCAGTTCAACCTGGCTATCGGCCGCTTCGAGGGCGTCGAGGAGCCGCTGACCCGCATCGGCGCCTACACCTACCTGATGGATGCCACGCGCGTTATGACCGCCGGAGCCGTCGACCTCGGCGAGAAACCTTCAGTCGTTTCGGCCATCGCCAAGTACCACGTCACCGAGCGCGCCCGCCAGGTGGTGATGGACGGCATGGACATCATCGGCGGCAAGGGCATCTGCCTGGGCCCGTCCAACTTCCTCGGCCGCGCCTATCAGCAACTGCCGATCGGCATCACCGTCGAGGGCGCCAACATCCTGACCCGCAGCCTGATCATTTTCGGTCAGGGAGCGGTGCGCTGCCATCCCTACGTGCTGCCGGAAATGCATGCGGTGAACGACACGGACCCGCGCAAGGGCCTGGTCGATTTCGATGCCGCGCTGTTCGGCCACATCGCTTACACAATCCGCAACGGCCTGCGTTCGCTCTGGTACGGCCTGACCGGCTCGCACACGGTGTCGGTCCCCGACGTGGCGCCGGAGACGCGCCGCTACTACCAGCAACTGACACGCTTTTCCTCGGCCTTCGCCTACATCGCCGACATCTCGATGATGGTCATGGGCGGCGACTTGAAGCGCAAGGAGAAACTCTCCGCGCGCCTCGGCGACATCCTGGCGCAGATGTACCTGATGTCGGCCACGCTCAAGCGCTACGAAGACGAAGGCCGCCAGAAAGACGACGAACCGCTGATGCATTGGGCCATCTGGGACGCCATGTACAAGGCACAGGAGGCCTTCGAAGGCGTCATCGCCAACTACCCGAATCGCTTCTTCGCCTACTGGTTGCACAAGGTCATCTTCCCGTTCGGTCACCCATACGTCGTGCCGTCGGACCGCGTCGGCCACCAGGTGGCGCGCGTGCTCATCGCGCCCTGCCCGGCCCGCGAACGACTGACCGCAGGCTGCCACCTGCCGGCCACCGCCAACGAGCCGGTCGGTGCGATCGAGCTGGCGCTGGCCGCGACCGTCGAGGCGGAACCGGTGGAAGCCAGGATCCGCGAGGCGCAGAAGGCGGGCCACTTCGACAACAACCCGAAGGCCAACGTGCGCGACATCGCCACCGCCGCCTTCGAAGCCGGCGTGATCAGCGCGCCGGAATACGAGGTCGTGCGCCGCCGCAACGCCTTGCGCGACATCGTCATCCGCGTCGACGATTTCCCCTACGACTTCGGCGTCGCCAGCGCCGCCAAGCCGGTCGAAGCAAGGCGGGCTGCCTGATGGGTGCGCCGGTCTATGTCGTCGACGGCGCGCGCACGCCGTTCCTCAAGGCGAAGAATTCGCCCGGCCCGTTCGCCGCGTCCGACCTCGCGGTGCAGGTCGGCCGCGCGCTGCTGTTGCGCCAGCCGTTTGCGCCACCCGACCTCGACGAGGTAATCCTCGGCTGTGCCGCCCCATCGCCCGACGAGGTGAACATCGGCCGCGTGCTCGCACTCCGCCTCGGCTGCGGCGACAAGGTGCCCGGCTGGACGGTGATGCGCAATTGCGCCAGCGGCATGCAGGCACTCGATTCGGCCATCGCCAACATCCAGTGCGGCCGCTCGAACCTCGTGCTGGCCGGCGGCACCGATGCGCTGTCGCGCGCACCGCTGCTGTTTTCCGAGGCGATGGTGCAATGGTTGTCGAGGTGGTATGCGACGAAGACCGCCGGCCAGAAGCTCGCCGCACTGCGCGGCTTCAGGCTTGGCTATCTCGCACCCGTGATCGGGCTGGTCAAGGGCCTCACCGATCCGGTGGTCGGCCTGATGATGGGCCAGACCGCCGAGAACCTGGCCTGGAAGTTCGGCATCTCGCGCCGGACCATGGACGAGTTCTCCGCCGAGAGCCATCGCCGCGTTCTT
>DASRXN010000034.1:0-7417 GCA_035654135.1 Rhodocyclaceae bacterium
GCCGGTCGACGACTGTCTGCGTGGCCCTCAGGTAGGCTTCCACCTGGCGAATCTCGCGCGGCAGAGCACTCAGGACGATGATGCCCGATTGCGGGTTGACCACCACCTTGCGGCCATCGGCATTGCCGATGATGGCGTTGAGCGCGGTGGTCAAGCCACCCCAGAAATCGCTGTCGGTGGTCGTCTGCACACGACTGGCCAGAGCAGTTGTCACGGTGGCCGGGGCCGGGGCGCCAGTTCCCTGAGCAGGGGTCGTACTGCCAGGTGATAAGCCGGAGCCTGTGTTAGTGCCGGAAATGCTGCTCGACGTGACACGCAGTTCGCTGGCACCCTGGCGATGCGAGGCAAGATAGTTGATCTGGAAGACCCGCGTCTGCAGGGTATTGGACTGGACGCTGATGCGGTTGCCTTTGATGGCGTACTCGTAGCCGTAGAGCTCGCGGATGGCGTCCAGCGCCTCGCGCACCGTCACGTCCTTTAGGCTCACCGTGATCTGGCCGCCCACGTCCGGCGGCACCAGCATGTTGTAGCGGGTGCCGGTAACGATGGCCATGAACACCTGCTTGGCCGGTGCATCGACCACGGACAAGTCAAAGCGCGGCTCGGTTTCCACGGCAGCCATGGGCATTTCGATGGCCAGCGGTGGCATCAGTGCCTTTTCGGTAGCGGCATCCTTACCGGCCCTTTCGGTGGTCGCCTGTTTCAGTTCGTCGCCGATGCGGTCATGCACCACGCCTGGGCGGAACTGCTGCGGAGCGCAGGCGGAGAGCAGGACGCTCGCCACCGTCGTCAAGGTCATCAAGGCCTTCGTCATCATGGTTTCGCCTCTTCCTTTGCACGGCGCACACGCTGCCGCTTGGCACCGCCGCTTTCGGTTGTCACCGGTTTCTTGCCTATCCCCGGCGTCAGATGCAATGTTTCCCTGCCGAAGCCGGTTTGCAGGACCACCGAGTCCTCGCCGATCTCCACCAGGCGCGCGTCGCCGACGCGACCGCCCAGTTCGACCAACTGGCCGTTGATCACGGCAGCCGATTTGGCGCCCTGGCGACGAACAATCGATTGCACGCCAGTCTTCGTCTGGGTCGCCACGGCCGGAGCGGTATCGAGAACCACCGGCGGCCGGGTCGGATCGGGCAGTCCCTGAGCCGACGTCATGCCGGCGGCAAGGCACGCCAAAATCGCAATGGCGAGGCGCTCTGCGTTCATACGGTCAACCAGTCCAAATCACGGCTGAGGGTGTACACCGTCAGCGTCAGTTCGCTGCGCGGGTAGTCGGTCACCGCCAATACCATGCCGCCCCAGAGCAGCCGCTCGGGCGCGCGCTCCAGTTCCGCCACATAGGCGAGCAGGTCGGCATAGCCGCCGGCGATGCGAATTTCCAGACCATGCCGGTAGATGTTCTCCCGGGGGACAGCCGGCGCCCTGGCCGCCGAGCCCTTCTCGACCGGCGGCATGATCAACGGCTCCGGCGGCAGAGAACGCAAGCTGACGAGGGACAGGCCGCGTTGACGGGCCAGCACCGTCTGCAACAGCTTTCCCATCCGTTGCGGTGGCACCAGTTTTTCGTCCAGGCGCCCTATTTGGCTGTCGATGTCCGACAGCCTCGCCTGCAACTCGGCCATCACCTTGCGGTTGGCGGCATCGGGGTCGTGCAGTTGCGACTTGAGACTGGCGACCTGGGCCCGTAGCGTCGCAAGGTCGGCCTGCTGCCCCTCCATCTGTTTGCGCAGACCGGCAGCACGCTGCGCGGCGGGACCGACCCACAGCGAATAGAGCAGAAAGCCGACCAAGGCAATCGTCGCTACTGCGATCAGCAGTTGCTCGCGCCGGCTCAATGCCGCGTAGCGGATGGCAAGCTGCTGCCAGCGGGCGTTCATCGCGTCCCTCCGGCCAGGCGCGCATCGAGATCGGGCACCAGTGCGAATTCGTGGAAAGCCGGCACGGTCGGCCGAGACGCCGGCGTTGCTCCGGTGGGCACCGTCTGGGTCGTAGCGGATGCGGCAGGTGCAGGAACGCTGACGCTCAGCGCGGCAAAGCGATGTCCCCGGAATGCCGGCTCGGCATTCAGGCGGCGGATATACTCCGGTAGCAGGGCGGGATCGAGCGTGCGGCCTCGGATTTCCATACGACTATGGTCAGTGCCCACCGAAAAGCCGGTGATCCATAGTCCGGCAATGGTTTGGCGCGCCATGCCGCGCAGATACTCCGCGTAGCCGCCCGATGCCGGCGACTGTCCCTGTCCCAGCGTGGTAAGAATCCCCTGGCGCACACCGATCAGTTCCTTCACGGCGGCTAGGTCCAGTTCCAATTTGGGATCGGCTTTATGGCTGGCTAGTGCCGTGGCGAGAGAAACGGATTCCTCCCTTGCGGCCTTTGTCTGGTCCGCGAGCATAGCCTCCTCGGTCGTCAAGCCGGCAACCTGGACACGCAACCATGCACCCCAGCCCAGCAGGACTAGGAACAGCAGCGCCACGGCGAAAAGAAGATTGGCGGCGGTCAGCCATTGACGCTGGCGCCGAAGGGCGGGGTCGTAGAGATTGATGTAATGGCTCATGTCGAGGCCCGCTCCTCATGCCGCAACGCCGCGCCTATCGCCAGCAACGCCGCCCCCTGGACGGCCGGGTCGGACAGTGCCGGCACCCTGCCCAGATCGACACGCCGCCCGAGATCGAGCATTTCCACCGGCTGGTAGAGATTCTCCTTGAGATAGCCGACAAAATTCGCTGCCCCAGGTGGTGGCGATACCAGCAGGCGGGCAATCGGAATGGCGCTGTAGCTGCGGTCTACGTTGTCCAGCGTGCGTTGCACGTCCAGCAGGACCCGCTCGTAGAGGGCAGTTGCATCGCCGTGGGCGCTGCTCATCTCGCCCGGCGCGACTTCAATATGGCGCGCGAAGTAGAGTTCGCCCTGATAGGTGAAGGTCAATCGCCCACCGCTTTCGTCGAAAGCCAGAAGAGCCAGACCACGGTTCTGGTCCTCGAACAGGGCGGAAATATTGCGCTGGGCCAGTTCGGGCACGTCGATGACATGCAGCGGCACCTTGACGTCCTGAAAAAGGTGGATCCAGGACTTGAGCACGTTCTGGCTGACGGCGACGACATAGATCTGAGCGCTGCGTCCGGCAGCGGCAACGGGCGGCAGGCAACCGATGCCCGCTGCGTCGACCGGAAAATCGACCATGTCCTTGACTCGCCAGCGCACGGCATCGCGCAACTCGTTTTCGGCCACCGACGGTGCCTCGATCTGCAACGCCTGGTATTGGCCGTGAGGCAGCAGCAGGGTGCAACGTCCGGAGCCGAAACGCCGGCCACCGCGCAGGCGCTTCAGGCCGTCCAGATCGGTACCTTCCCGGACGTAGGAATCCCACCCGACGACCTCCGGACGTTTGCCTGGATCGCGGCGTACGCGGGCGACGTCGATCCGGTGGCCGGAAAACACCACCGAAGTCCACTCGTTCTCGTCCATCGTCTTCAGCCGGAAAGGCCACATGCCGTCTCGCCCTGAACCCCTAGTTAATAAGTTGCCTGAACTATTACGTCCAATCTAGCCATTATTAAAGGAAAGTAAGCTGATTGAAAACTGAAAACACCGCCTCAATAACATGGTTCCTTTCTTTCTTGCCCTTTTTCACGGTCCGGTACAGGCGGCGCCATTCCACTCGCAATAGGCGACGGCGATCCGCTGCCGTTCGACATAGCCGGCGCCGGCCGACGCCGCGTCATCCGGGCAAGTTGCCACGCTGCCATTGCAGGCGGTGGCAACGACACGGAAAACACGTAGCTGTCGGGCAGTACCCGGCACCGATTCGCCGTCGTTGTAGATACTGGAAGTACAGGCTACCGTCACCTTGAATACCGGATCGTCGGCACTGGTCCAGGTTTCCGTACCACACACGGCAGTCTTCAACGCCTTGTAAAGGCCGCCCTCAGTACCGGCCGAGGCCACCTGCCAGGCGCGCGATGCCAGCACGTCCTGCGCCGAGGCCATCTGCTGGCCGGTGGAAAACGAAACGATGGCTGCCGACAGCGCCGCCAGGATCACCAGGATCATGATGGCGGCAATGGCACCGAGGCCGGTCTGGCTTCGTTTCATGGCACGTTGCCCACATGGGCACCGTAGCTCAGCGCCATACGCTCGCCGCCGGACAGTAGTTCGATGCGCGTCCAGACGAAGCCCGATTGCTGGGTCGCCCCCTGGTTCGGGTCGTAGATAAATTGGCAGGTGTCGACATTGCTCGCCAGCACCTCGCCTCCTGCCGGACAGGCTGCCGGAGCGGCAGACGTGAACGCTCGCACCAGACGCCGCAGGGTTTTGCTTGCCGCATCGCAGATGTAGAACACGCTCTGCTCGTTGGCGTCGACCACCTGGAAGCGCCCGCCGTCGTAGCCCGACGGGAATGACGTCGCGGCCGCCAGCGTGATACGGCCGACACCAACCGCCGCCCCACCGGGGGCTGGCGGACTCGCCCAGGCGCTTACGGTCCCGCGCGTGGCACCCGTGTAAACATCGTTGGTGTTCTGGTTGCCGACGACGACGAAGTCGCCCGCGGCGGGCGCAGTCGCCAACGGCGACAGCACATCGAAGGCCGCATCGGTACCTGTAGTGTCGAGCGGATCGGAACTGGCGTTGACGATATCGGCCGCCCGACGGTACAGGCCGCCGCTCTTGGTCGGCACCAGTTCGAAGCACTGGTTATTCGGGATGCGGATCGAGTTCGGCACAGCGCGGCGCACATCGCGGCCGATACGGCGCAGGGCGGTATCGGCCGTATCGGTAAGTGCCGCGCGTCGACGCGCATCGAAGTAGCTGTCGACCGCCGGCTTGAAGAACACGGTCATGGACGCCGCCATGATGCCCGTGATCATCATCACGACCACCAGTTCCAGCAGGGTGAAACCACGCATCGGTTTCATCGCTACGACGCCCAATCCGTCCGGTAGCCGGTCAGCGTCAGCGTGTCGGTACCGTGAGTGACCGTGACGACGATGTGCATCGCGGCGACGCCGTTGGGCAGGGGCGCTGCTGTCACCGCAACTGCGACATTGTAGGTCGTCAGCGTCGGAATCGCTGCACCGTCGATATCGCAAATACCAGCCGCCGTCGAGTAACCATTGTAGTCGCCGAGGTCGTTAAACGCCGCACGCGCACAGCCAGCGGCCGGCCCCGGTGCCTGAGGCGCGAAGGGCTTGAGGCTGATCTCCTCCATCATTTCCTCGGCGATGGCAAGCATCTGCTTCCTCACCATCGGGTCGGCGGAGCCGCGCACAGCCTGATTGAACGCCACCAGCACTCCGGCCAGGCCGACGCCGATGATGACGATGGCGAGGATCAGCTCCATCAGCGTCATGCCGCGCGATCGGCGCTGTGACCTAATTGACATAGCCGGTCGCTCCGGTCACCGTGATCGCAGTCTGTCCCGTCACTGTGAGAGTGAAGTTGGCGATCGTCGTCCCGGCCGCGTTGCTGGTCACCGCGCCGGACGGCTGGAAGTACAGCGGACCAGCGGGCACGGCGGTCAGCGTCACGTTGGCAGGAGCCGATGCCGCCGGGTTTGCACCGTCCGGGCCGGCCAACGCAACGGCGCAGGTCCCGACGCCAAAACTGCCATCGATGGTCAACGTCAGGCTGCCCGGCGCCACGGTTGCACACACCGTTCGGCGATGCGCGACGGCTGACTTTTGCGCGAAACGCAGCGCAGCAGCCACCCGGTCGTTGAAGCTCGCCGCTCCGAATCCTTGTGCCTGATTCAGATTCGGCAGGGCGACGACGGCGAGTATGCCGAGCAGGATCATCACCGTGATCAACTCGACTAACGTAAAGCCACGGCCGGCCCACGGCCCGGCCATTAGTACATCTCCCGGTTGTACACGCCGCGCCGGCCTTCGGGGCTGAACACGCCGAAGGTGGCGGTCGCAGACGGGTCGTTGTTATAGGTCGCGGCGCCCGGCCATCTCGATTGCAACCACGACAGCGCGGCACTGGTGGCGGCACAGGCCACGCCATTGTCGGCACCGAGGTCCGCGCAGATCGACACGCTGCCCGGTCCGGTCGGTGCCAGCTGGATGTTGCCGCCGACGATGCTGACGCCCCACCCGGCCGGCGACAGCAACACATTGCCGGCAACCAGCGTCGTGCAGGTATCAGCGCTGTTCTTGACCCAGGAGTTTCCACTCCAGTACTGCGCTTCGACCGGCATCTGGAGCGGAGACACCGAACCATAGACATTCGACAGCCGCAGCCGGCCAAAACGGATCTTGGTGGTATTGCTAAGGCTGGAGCCTGAAATGGCCACTCCGTCCGGCTCGGTCAGGATGTTGGCCTTCAGCGCGAAATTCTCGTAACTGCCGTCTGGTGTCGCGTTGCGCGAAAACTTGGTAGTCGTGCTGTTGACGGCATAGCTGCCGTTGGTCCAGGCAAAGGCAGGCAATGCCGGATTCAGTCGGCCGACGGCGACCCCCGTGCCACCGTTGTCGCCGGTAATGCTGAAGGTACCGAGTTGGGCGTAGCCGGCCGTGTAGCGTGTAGTCACGGCGCCGTTGAAACTGTTGGCCGAGAGCGCAAGCGCGATGCCGAGCTTGGGCTGATCCATGTAGGTGAAGCTGCTGTTGCAGCCCGGCGTCAGTGTGGTGGCGTAACTGAAGTGGTCCGGGTAGAAGCGTCCGAATGGCCCTGCGGCGGCAGAACCGACGTTGCAACCGACCTTGCCGCCGCTAGCCGTGTTCGATGTGCTGCCGACGACGCAGTCATCCGGCTGGTCGATGTTGGCAAAACTGGTATCTGTCACTGCGTCAGCCAGAAGGCTGATCGTGCCGACATCGTGATACTGGAAGGTGCCGACCGCCGTAGCGCCCGTTCCGGCGGCGAAATTGCCGGTCAGCGTGCCGGCAGCAGCAGCGTTGTGGTCGCGCAGATTGGCGACAACCACGGCCGGCGTTCCATCGTAGGCAGATGTGACGCCGCTGTCGGCCGTCATCGTAAAGTCGCGTCCGGCCTTGAGCGTCGCGGCGCCGAGGGCGGCGGATACCGCAAACGTCTTCGGCCGGATCGCAAAGCGGTCACTCGAACAGGCGACGACGTTGGGCGTGACGTTAGTGTCGGTGACACGGCAGAGAAGATTGGGATATGCGTTGGCGACCGCGGAAATGTTGACCGCCTTGCGCCCCTGATCGGTCGGCTGGCCGGCCTTTGTGTAAGTGAGCGCAGTCGTGGCGCGTACGGTGCGGCTGACGCAAGCCGTGGCGCCGGAGCCATCGACCAGCGCGACGGTGACGGTCTTGTCGGCATCGGAGGCGTAGTTGGTCACCCGGTTGCCCGATGCATCGAGTGCCACCACATCGACGGTGAAGGCCGTGTTCGCCAGCTGCGTGTAGAGCGGATTACGCGCGCTCGGCGTCGACGTCAGATTGTTGTAGGTTAG
>DASRXN010000035.1:0-20210 GCA_035654135.1 Rhodocyclaceae bacterium
GATGTCGATCACCTCGGGCGCCGAGCCCGGCGTTCGCGAGGTGCGCCGGAAGATCGCTCGGATGCGGGCGATGAGCTCGCCGATGCTGAAAGGTTTGGTGACGTAGTCGTCGGCCCCGGCGTCGAGCCCGCGGATCTTGTCGAGCTCCTGGCTGCGGGCGGTCAGCATGATGATCGGCACGAACGGGTTCCAGCGCCGGAGGTCCTCGCAGACGCGGTAGCCGTTCACGTCGGGCAGCATGAGATCGAGGAGCACCGCGTCGGGGTTCTCGTGCCGCGCCATGCTGACGCCGTCGCGCCCCTTGGAGGCCGAGGCCACGCGGAAGCCTTCGAATTCGAGCGCGTCCTTCAGCCCGAGCACGATGTGCGGCTCGTCCTCGATGATCAGGATCACGGGTGGCATTAATCCTCCGTGGGCACGGCCGGCGGCTCGCCGGCTGGCAACGAAATGACGAAACGCGCACCGCCCTCAGGCCGGTTCTCGGCGCTCACGGTGCCTTTGTGCACCTCGACGATTGCCCGCACGATGGCAAGGCCGAGGCCGACACCGGCCACCGCGGATTCCTCCTGGCCACGCGCAAATTTCTCGAACAGCGCTTCCTCCTTGCCGGTCGGAAGCCCTGGGCCGTTGTCTGCTACGATGATTTCGACGCGATCGCCGGCACGGCGTGCGGAAATCTCGATGCGGCTGCCTGCCGGCGTGTACTTGGCGGCGTTTTCCAGCAAGTTGCAGAACACCCGCTCCATCAGCACGGCGTCGAATTCGAGCAAGGGCAAATCGGCCGGCAGATTCACGTTGACTTCATGCCGGGCGAGCGCGCCGGCCCGCGCCTGCAGGGCGACGCCGATCACTTCCTCGAGCGGCTGCCATTCGCGCTTGAGCTTGACGTTGCCCGTCTCCAGCCGCGCCATGTCGAGGAGGTTGTTGACGAGAGCGCTGGTGCGCAGCGCCTCCTCGCGGATTGCCTGGGCAATTTCCGCCTGCGGCTTCGGCAGCGACGGTCCGGCCAGGGTCAGCGACTCGGCAAGTCCGGCCAGTGCGGTCAGCGGCGTGCGCAGATCGTGCGACAGCGCGGAAAGCAGCGAGTTGCGCAAGCGCTCCGACTCCATGTGCACCAGCGCATCCTGCGCCACCGAAATGTAGTGCACGCGCTCGATGGCAATGGCAATCAGGGTGGCGCTGGTGTCGAGCAGCCGCTGCTGCTCCGGTGTCGGCAGCCAGGGCAGTTCCCGAGGCTTGAGCGCCAGCACGCCTCGCGTGCGCATCGGTGCCTTGAGCGGCACGTAGAGCATCGGCGCCGATGGCAGGGTGTCGGTAGAGAGGCCAGCCGGTTCGTTGTGGTCGAATGCCCATTGCGCGATGCCGATGTCTGGCACGTCCTCGGGCGCGCCGCCGATCGCCGCCAGGCGGTCACGGGCATCGAGCAGCATCAGCGTGGAGCGGGCATTGAAGCCCTGGGCCACGAAACGCTCGCTGATGTCGGCGATCTGCTCGACGGTCAGCGCCGCCGACAGTTCGCGCGCCATTTCGTAGAGTGCCGTGGTGCGCTGCTCGCGGCCTTGCGCCACCGTCACCTGGAAACGCAGGCCGGCCGTGAGCTGCCCGGTGATCAGCGCCACGATCAGCATGACGGCGAAAGTGACGAGGTACTGGACGTCGCTGACCGCAAACGACAGCCGGGGCGGCACGAAGAAGAAATCAAAAGCGGCGACAGAAAGGAAAGCCGACAGCAGCGCCGGCCCGCGACCGAGCCTGACCGCGGTGAAGAACACCGCCAGCAGGAACAGCATGACGATGTTGGCGAGATCGAGCAGATTAACCAGCGGCGTCGCGGCGACCGTCACCGCGATGACGATCGCGACCGCCATGGCATAACCTCCACGGCGTACCACGACGGCTGACTTTGGTGCGGGCACCGCCCGCGGCTTGCCCGGTTCCGACGGCGCATGCGCAACCTGTATGACATCCAGATCTGGCGCCTGGCGACCGAGGCGGTAGGCGAAACCGAGATCCCAGAACGGCCGCTTGTCGCGGCCGACCATCACTTTGCCGATGTTGTGCTGGCGCGCATAGGCGATCGCCGCCTGCGCCGCGTCGGGTCCCGACAGCACCGCCGTGCGTGCACCGGCATCCTGCGCCAGCTTCAACAGCGTCAGCACCTGCGCCCGCTCGGCGTCGGGCAGGCGCTGGAGTCTGGGCGTCTCGACGTAGATCGCGTGCCACGGCGCTTCGCTCTGGGCTGCCATGCGTGCCGCGTTGCGGATCAGCTTCTCGCCGCCTGGCCCTGAACCGATGCAGACCAGCATCGACTCCTGAGTCGGCCAGACGGCCGTCACCGACTGGGTGCGGCGGTAGGCCAGGACGTCCTCATCGACGCGATCGGCAGTACGGCGCAGTGAAATCTCGCGCAGGGCCAACAGATTGCCCTTGCGGAAGAAGTTCGCCATCGCCCGCTCGGCCTGCTGCGGGATGTAGACCTTGCCCTCCTTCAGCCGTTGCAACAACTCGTCTGGCGGCAGGTCAACCAGTACCACCTCATCGGCCGAGTCGAACACCTTGTCCGGCACTGTCTCCCAGATGCGCGCGCCGGTGATGCCGCCGACGATATCGTTGAGGCTGTCCAGATGCTGAACGTTCACTGTCGTATAGACATCGATGCCGGCGTCGAGCAACTCCTCGATGTCCTGCCAGCGCTTGGGGTGCCGCGAACCCGGCGCATTCGAATGGGCCAGTTCGTCCATCAGGATCAGCGCCGGCTTGCGCGCCAGGGCGGCATCGAGGTCGAACTCCTTGAGCGTGTGGCCGCGGTATTCGATCTCCTTGCGCGGCAGCATCTCCAGGCCGTCGGTCAGCACCGCCGTCTCGGTGCGCCCGTGGGTCTCGACGATGCCGACTACCAGGTCGACGCCCTGCAACACCTGCTGGCGCGCGGCCGAGAGCATGGCGTAGGTCTTGCCGACGCCCGGGCTGGCGCCGAAAAAGATCTTCAGCTTGCCACGCTGTGCCTTGGCATGCTCGGCTTCCAGCTGGGCCAAGAGGGCATCGGGGTCGGGACGGTCGTTCGCCATGCCGATAGCTTAGCCCATCGCGTCCAGGGCCAGGTTAAGCAGCAGCACATTGACCCGCGGCTCGCCGAAGAAGCCGAACTGGCGGCCCTCGGTGTGGGCGTCTACGAGCTTCTGCACTTGGTCGACCGGCAGGCCGCGCAGGCGGGCGACACGCGACGCCTGCCATATTGCGGCGGCCGGACTGATGTGCGGGTCGAGACCACTGGCGGAAGCGGTGACCAGATCGACGGGAATCGGTGCCGTCTGGGCCGGATCGACGGTCTTGAGGGCCTCGATGCGACCCTTGACGGCCTCTTCCAATGCCGGGTTCAGCGGCCCCTGGTTGGAACCGCCCGACGAACCGGCGTTGTATGACATCGGTGCAGTCGCCGAGGGACGGCTCCAGAAGTATTTCGGATCGCTGAACGGCTGACCGATCAGCTTCGAGCCAACGACCTTGCCCTCCTTTTCGAACAGACTGCCGTTGGCCTCGGGCTTGAACAGCAACTGGGCAATGCCCGTCACCAGCGCCGGATAGGCGGCGCCGGCAAGGATGGTCAGCACCAGCAGCATCAGCAGGGCGGGTTTCAGTTCCTTGAGCATGTCAGGCTCCTTAAGCGAGATTGAGACCGACGAGCAACAGGTCGATGGCCTTGATGCCGATGAACGGCACGATCAGACCGCCGACGCCGTAGATCGCCAGATTCCGGCGCAGGATGGCGGCAGCGCCGAGTGGCCGGTAGGGAATGCCTTTCAGGGCCAGGGGGATCAGGGCGACGATGATCAGGGCGTTGAAGATCACCGCCGACAGGATGGCCGAGGACGGCGTCGCCAGGCCCATGACGTTGAGCGCGTTCAGGGCCGGATAGGTCGTGGCGAACGCGGCCGGGATGATGGCGAAGTACTTGGCGACGTCGTTGGCGATGCTGAAGGTGGTCAGCGAGCCGCGCGTCATCAGCATCTGCTTGCCCGTCTCGACGACCTCGATCAGCTTGGTCGGATTGGAGTCCAGGTCCACCATGTTGCCGGCCTCCTTGGCCGCCTGGGTGCCGGTGTTCA
Source organism: Rhodocyclaceae bacterium (assembly GCA_035654135.1). Classification (GTDB taxonomy): domain Bacteria; phylum Pseudomonadota; class Gammaproteobacteria; order Burkholderiales; family Rhodocyclaceae; genus Fen-999. The sequence goes on from DASRXN010000035.1 coordinate 4,107, forward strand.
TCGCCACCGCCACGTCGGCCTGCGCCAGTGCCGGCGCGTCGTTGGTGCCGTCGCCGGTCATCGCCACCAGCCGGCCCTCGGCCTGGTACTGGCGGATGAGCTTTAGCTTCGCCTCGGGCGTCGCTTCGGCCAGGAAGTCGTCCACGCCGGCCTCGGCGGCGATGGCGGCGGCCGTGAGGCGGTTGTCGCCGGTGATCATCACCGTCTTGATGCCCATCTGCCGCAACTCGGCGAAACGCTCCTTGATGCCGCCCTTGACGATGTCCTTCAATTCGACAGCGCCGATCACCCGGCTGCCTTCAGCCACAACTAGGGGAGTCGAACCGCGGCGCGACATGTCCTCAACCGCCGCCTGGATGCCGGCCGGCCAGCCGCCACCCTGGGCTTCCACGTGGGCGCGCACGGCCTCGGCGGCGCCCTTGCGTATGCTGCGCCCCTGCCAGTCGATGCCGCTCATGCGCGTCTGGGCGGAAAAGTGCACGAAGCTCGCGCCCTCGGCGTGAATGTCGCGGCCGCGCTGGTGCAGCCTCTCCTTGGCCAACGTCACGATGGAGCGGCCCTCCGGCGTTTCGTCGGCCAGCGAAGCCAGCAGCGCCGCCTCGGCCAGGTCGCGTTCCGTCACGCCGGAAGCGGCGACGAACGTCGAAGCCTGGCGGTTGCCGAGCGTGATGGTGCCGGTCTTGTCCAGCAGCAGCACGTCGACGTCGCCGGCCGCCTCGACCGCGCGGCCGGAGGTAGCGATGACATTCTTTTCCATCATCCGCCCCATGCCGGCGATGCCGATCGCCGAAAGCAATCCGCCGATGGTGGTCGGAATCAGGCAGACCAGCAGCGCCACCAGCACCGTCACCGTGACGACGGTGCCGGCCTTGGCGGCATCAACCGCGAAGATCGAAAACGGCAGCAGCGTCGCCGTCGCCAGCAGGAAGACCAGAGTCAGCGCCACCAGCAGGATGGTCAGGGCGATCTCGTTGGGCGTCTTCTGGCGCTTGGCCGCTTCGACCATGCCGATCATGCGGTCGAGGAAAGTTTCGCCCGGATTGGTGGTGACGCGCATCACCAGCCAGTCAGAGAGCACGCGGGTGCCGCCGGTGACGGCGCAGAAGTCGCCGCCGGATTCGCGGATCACCGGCGCCGATTCGCCGGTAATGGCCGACTCGTCCACCGAGGCCACGCCTTCGATCACCTCGCCGTCGGCGGGAATCACGTCGCCAGCCTGCACCAGCACCACGTCACCGCGGCGCAGCTCTTCCGACGGCACGGTATACCACTGGGCGCCCATCTTCGGTTCCTTGAGCTTCTTGGCCCAGACGGTCTTTCTGAGGCCGCGCAGGGCGTCGGCCTGGGCCTTGCCGCGACCCTCGGCCATCGCTTCGGCGAAGTTGGCGAACAGCACCGTGAACCACAGCCACAGCGAGACGGCGAGGATGAAGCCGGCCGGCGCCTCGCCACGCCCGAACAGCGCCTGGACGAACAGCCCGGTGGTCAGCAGGCTGCCCAGCCAGACGACGAACATCACCGGATTCCTGAGCTGGTAGCGGGGCGTCAGGCGCTTCACCGACTCCCAGGCGGCCTGGCGCATCAGGCCAGCGTCATAGAAGGATTGATTCTTGTGCATGTTGGTTTCCCTATTTCACGCCGAGCATCTGCAGATGCTCGGCGATCGGGCCGAGCGCGAGCGCGGGCAGGAAGGTCAGCGCGCCGACGACGATCACCGTGCCGATCAGCAGCACGACGAACAGCGGCGTGTGGGTGGGCAGCGTGCCGGCCGAGGGCGGCACGATCTTCTTGGCGGCCAGCGCGCCGGCGATGGCCAGCACCGGCACCATCAGCCAGTAGCGGGCGAAGAGCATGGCCAGACCGAGCAGCGTGTTGTAGAAGGGCGTGTTGGCCGAGAGGCCGCCGAAGGCGCTGCCGTTGTTGTTGCCCACCGAGGACAGCGCGTAGAGGATTTCCGAAAAGCCGTGCGCGCCGGGATTGGCGATGCCGGCCCTGCCCGCGTCGAGGACGACGGCCAGCGCCGTGCCGACCAGCACCACCAGAGGCGGCACCAGGATGGCAACGGCGGCCATCTTCATCTCGAAGGCCTCGATCTTCTTGCCCAGGTATTCGGGCGTGCGGCCGATCATCAGGCCGGCGATGAAGACGCCGACGATGGCGAAAACGATCATGCCGTAGAGGCCCGAGCCGACGCCGCCGTAGATCACCTCACCGAGCTGGATCAGCCACATCGGCACCAGCCCGCCGAGCGGCGTGAAGGAATCGTGCATGGCGTTTACCGAGCCGTTGGATGCCGCCGTGGTGGCTGTCGCCCACAGCGCGGAGTTGGCGATGCCGAAGCGGGTCTCCTTGCCTTCCATGTTGCCGCCAGCCTGAACCTCGGAGGCCTGCGTAGCCAGACCGAGGCGGTCGAACAGCGGGTTGCCGGCCTGCTCGGCGCCGGCGCACAGGGCCAGCAACGATACGAAGACGATGGTCATGGCGGCTAGGATGGCGCCGCCCTGGCGCATGTCACCGACGAACCTGCCGAAGGTGAAGCACAGCGCCGCCGGGATGATCAGGATGGACAGCAGTTCCAGGAAATTCGAGAAGGGCGTCGGGTTCTCGAACGGGTGGGCGGAGTTGACGTTGAAGAAGCCGCCGCCGTTGGTACCCAGCTGCTTGATGGCGACCTGCGACGCAGCCGGGCCGACCGCGATGACCTGCTCGCCGGTCGCCTTCTTCTCCATGACCGGCTGACCCTTGTCGTCCTTCAGCGGCTGGCCATCGGAGCCGTTCTGCGGCTCGTCGTACTCTACCTGCTGCATCAACTGGGCCTTGGCGTAAGGCTCGAAGTTCTGTACCACGCCTTGCCCCACCAGCGTCACAGACAGCAGCAGCGAGAGCGGCAGCAGGATGTAGAGCGTGGAGCGCGTCAGATCGACCCAGAAGTTGCCGATGCCGCCGGCTTCGCGGCGTACGAAGCCGCGCATCAGGGCCACCAGCACGGCCATGCCCGAGGCGGCGGAAACGAAGTTCTGCACCGTCAGGCCCAGCATCTGGGTGAGATAGGACAACGTGGTCTCGCCGCCGTAGCTCTGCCAGTTGGTGTTGGTGGCGAAGCTGGCCGCCGTGTTGAACGCGAGGTCGGCCGTGGTGTTGGCCATGCCCTCCGGATTGAGCGGCAGCCAGACCTGCAGGCGCTGCAAGGCATAGACGGCCAGGAAGCCGAGGAGATTGAAGGCCAGCGCGGCGAAGGCATAGCGTGTCCAGGGCATGTCGTCGTCGGCATTGATGCCGCACAGACGATACAGGCCACGTTCGACCGGACGCAGCCAGCCCACAAAGCCCGGCAGCTCGGCACGATAGACGCGCGCCATGTAGAGGCCGAGCGGCCAGCCCAGGCCGATCAGGGCGACCACGTAGAAGGCCAGTTGCAGATAGCCGTTGGCGGTCATGAAAAGTCCTCCGGATAGAACAGCACGGCCACGAGATAGGCGAACACGCCCACCGTGGCGATCAGGGCGATCAGGTAGAGGGCGTCCATCAGCGCCTCCGCAACTTTTCGAACAGGGGAACCAATGCAGCCGTCACGGCGAAGAAGCCGACCGCCAGCAGCAGGTAGAGTGCATCCATGAAATCCTCCAATCCACGCAAATCGAGACAAGCCGAACTCTAGACGTTCAACCATAAATACTTGGCTAAGACATGCGGGCAGAACATTAAGAATTTGCTAAGGGACGACGATGGGGCCGGCGGAGTCCGTTGCAATGCTGGTGAAAGTCAGCCATGGCGACACGCCGGGAAGCGTCGTTGAATTTCCTCTCATCATGGGTGTAAGCTAACCGCACAAAAAGCACACCTTCAGGGGGCTTGGCGGTCGATGTGATGGGTGGGGGTTTCCCGGTTCAACTACGTGTAGGAGCGATAAAACATGAAAAATCAGTTGGCGGCACTTGGCAAGAACGGCGGGCGGGCGCGGCTCGCAATTCAGGTGGCTTCAGTAACTTTGGCCGCCATGGCATTGCCGGGTTGCCTGGCGACGACGCCGACCATGGGCGAGAACAAGGGAACGGTGTCGGGCGCGGCCGGGGGTGCCCAGGCCGAAAACCAGAACACTGCGCTCGAAAAATGCAGCGAGTCGCTCGGCACATTGGCGGTGCAGGAAGATGTGAACGCGCCTTGGTACGCACAGTTGCGTGGCCATCAGCTCGGCTCGACCTTACCGGTGCTACGGCTGATGATCCAGCAGAGCAATTGCTTCGTGATCGTCGAACGCGGCGGCGCGATGCGCAACATGATGCAGGAGCGCGCCCTGGAGGGTAGCGGCGAGATGCGCGGCGGCAGCAACTTCCAGAAGGGGCAGATGGTCGCGGCCGACTACACCATGAGCCCGAGCATTCAGTTCTCGCAGAAGACCGGCGGCGCCGCCGCAGGCCTTGCGACCAGGGTATTCGGCGGCATCGGCGCCCTGGCGGGCAGCATGAGTCAGAACGAAGCGTCGACCACCTTGCTGCTGATCGACAATCGGTCCGGAGTGCAGATCTCCGCCGCCGAGGGCACCGGCAAGAACATGGATTTCGGCCTGTTTGGTGCTGCCTTCACAGGCGGGCTGGCCGGAGGCGGCGGCGGTTATTCGAATACACCGCAGGGCAAGGTCATCGTCACGGCATTCGCCGACTCGTACAACCAGATGGTCAAGGCACTGCGCAACTACAAGGCGCAGACAGTCAAGGGTGGGCTCGGCACCGGCGGACGCTTGGGCGTGGATGGTGGTGCCACGCCCGCATCGAAGGAATTGCAGAAGAAGAAGTAGAGCGCTTGAGCGGCTGGCACCAGGTAGCAACCGACAGTCAGGCCTCCTGGCTGTCGGTATAAGCGTGATGAGCCGAGTATGATCCTCATGTCAGCTCCGCACGGATATTGAACAGAGCATGGGGATGAAGCTGCGTCACACCGAAGTCGGCGTGCCTGCCGGGGAACACTGGCTCGACGGCATTCTCGCCCACCACGCGGAAGTTCCCGGACTGGTCATCCTGGCGGAGCGCACCGGCAGCACATTGAAGACCGCCCGCGGCGCTTTCGTGACCAACGCCCTCGATGAAGCGGGGTTTGCCACGCTGCAAATCGGCCTGCTCAGCCACGAGGAAGAGCGCCGCGCCCCCGACACCTGGCATCAGGTCTCGACGCTGGCAGCGCGCCTCGGCGCCGTGCTGGAATGGGTTCGGCACCAGCCGGCCCTCAAGAAACTGCCGATGGGCATCGCATCGCGGGATGCAGGAGCCGCGGCCATGATCCGCATCGCCGGCCGCGCCGGTACCCAGCTGCAGGCATTGGTCAGCCGCAGTGGCCGCCCCGACCTGGCCGGCATGGAGCCGCTGCGCGCACTCAATGTGCCTCTGCTGCTGGTGACCGGCGAACGGGATGCGGAAGCCCTGGCACCGAATCGACAGGTCTACGACGTGCTGGCCTGCCCGAAGGAGCTGACGATCGTCCCGGGCGCGTCACACGGCTTCGAGGAACTCGGCACGCTCGACGAGGCGAGCGGACACATCGTCCGGTGGTTCAAGCGCTGGCTGACACGCGAAGACAGCTCGCCGGCCTGATAATTACCTGAAGGAGAAAGCCATGAAAGCGAAGTCGATCATCGTTGCAACCCTGCTCTCCATTTGCGTCGCCACCATGACCATAGCCGCCGACAAGACGGGCACGCCGGAAGCGCAGGGAGCATCAGGCCAGAAAGCCAAGGTCAAGAAATCGGCCAAGAAAACCACCCAGAAGAGCAAGCAGAAGAATGTCCAGGGTATGTCGATCATGCCCAGCCGCCAAGGCACGAGCGGCATGTCGGGCATGTCGGGCATGGAAGGTAGAAATTAGCCGGGCGAAAATTGTCATGAAGACAACGCGACAGCGGATACCTCTCGTAGTCGCCCTGTGCTTGGCGACTACCGGTAGTTTGTTTGCCGGGGAAGCTCCCTACCCGATTGGCGGCCTGACACCCAGCCAACGCCCAGCCGGAGCCGGTCGCGTGACGATCAGCAACACTCCCGATGAAACGGCGCTCCACGGCATCGTTCCGCCGGCGCCCGACAGTCTCAGGTTCCTGCGCGACCAGGGAAACTGGTATACCCCTTTTAGCCGCCCCGGCATGCCGGGACTCTACGATATCCGCGGCTGGCACTCGAATCCGCCGGCAGCGGGGAAACACTAGGAAATTCCATACCATGTCGAAACAGGCCTGGATCATCGCCGGCATCATCGTCGCGGCGATGGCCACAGTGGTCGCCATCTTCGGCGTCACGCCACCGCATGCCACAGCCTCGTCCGCGGCTCCGGATTACCTGCGCGCCACCTACAGCCCGCTGCATTTCCGGCCGGCGGCCGAACTGGCCAGGGATGCGGAATGCCTCGCCTGCCACCGGGAAGTGATCGACGACAAGGTGCGCGTCAAGACCCCCGCCGGCGTGCCGACGCAGGACACCCTGGCCTGGTACCAGACCTTGTCGACCTACGCCGGCGAACAGGAAACCTTCCACCGCCGTCATCTGGTCACGCCGCTGGCCCGGCGGTTGATGAACCTCCAGTGCAATACCTGCCACGATGGCCTTGACCCGCGCGAAGAGGCTCAGGGCTCCTCGGCCACGGCGCCGGCTCAGAGTGACACGGGCTTTACTCTGCGCAAGCAGGTCAATCCCGAGACTACCTGCCTGAAGTGCCACGGCCAGATGAACTGGCAGGTCATGGGCCTGCCTGGCCCGTGGCAGGAGGTACACGGCCAGATGGGCAACAACTGCCTGACCTGTCACGCGGCCATACGCACCAACCGGCACAACGTCAGCTACCTCAACGCCGCAGCCATCGAGGATGCCGGCAAGGAAAGCGCCGATGCCTGCTACGGCTGCCACGGCGGCCGGGCGTGGTATCGCATCAACTATCCATATCCACGCCATCCGTGGCCGAACATGCCGGCCGACACGCCAGATTGGGCGAAGGATCGGCCCGGCTATTCCGAGTCGCGCTTCGCCCAGCCCTCCGCCCTGAACCGTTTCCTGCAACCCACGCCATGAACAGCCCCATCATCCGCGACGCCATCGAGAACCTGATCAATCCGGGCCGCCGCAGCTTCCTGAAGACGGCCGCCGCCGGCGCCGCCACTGTCGGCCTGTTCCGCTACGGCCTGGAAAGCCGCGATGCCCACGCCTTTGCCTACGAGCCCTACCCGACCGACGACCAGTTGACCACGGTCGTCACGTCCTGCGATCACAACTGCGGTTCGCGCCACATGCTGGTGGCGCACAAGAAGGGCGACGTCATCGTCCGGCTGTCCACCGACGACGGGCGCTACCAGGCCGGCGGCGCCTTCGGCAAGGACACCGCCGAGGAACCGCAGCTGCGTGCCTGCCTGCGCGGCCGTTCGTACCGGTCGCGCCTCTATTCGGCGGAACGCCTGCTCTATCCGATGATGCGCGTCGGCGAACGCGGCGAAGGCAAGTTCAGGCGCGTCTCCTGGGACCAGGCGCTCGACCACATCGCGAAGAAGATGGTCGAACTGAAAGCGAAGTACGGGCCGACGGCGATCCTCGACCAGGCTTATGCAGGAACGTCATACGGCGTGCTGCACAAGTCCGACCAGATCGAGGGTCTGCTCGCCCGCTTCCTCGGCATGTTCGGCTGCCGCACCAACTCGTGGTCGGTGCCCAGCTACCAGGGCACGACGTCGAGTTCTCGCTGGACCTTCGGCACCATCGAGGACGGCAACGAGGACGACGCCTTCGCCCACTCGAAGCTCATCATCATGTGGGGCTGGAACCCTGCCTATACCTTCCACGGCGGCAACACCTTCTACTACATGCGCATGGCCAAGCAGCGCGGCTGCAAGTTCGTCGTCATCGATCCGCAATACACCGATTCGGCGGCCGCCTACGACGCCTGGTGGATACCGATCCGGCCGAACACCGATGCAGCGATGCTGGCCGGCATGGCGCACTACATTTTTGCCAGCAACCTGCAAGACCAGAAGTTCATCGACAAGTTCTGCCAGGGCATGGACACAGGCACGATGCCCGCCTGGGCCAAGGGTCAGGAAAGCTTCAAGGACTACATCCTCGGCAAGTCGGACGGAATACCGAAAACGCCGGAGTGGGCGGAGAAGATCTGCGGCGTAGCTGCCGCGGACATCATCAAGCTGGCCGACATGTATGCGCGCACCAAGCCGGCGGCGCTCAAGGCCAGTTGGTCGCCGGGACGCAACGCCTACGGCGAGCAATACAACCGCATGGCGGCGGCGTTGCAGGCGATGACCGGCAACATCGGCATCCTCGGCGGCTGTGCCGAAGGCGTCGGCAAGGGCTGGCACGCCCAGGCGGTGGCCTATCCCTACGACGAATACGCCAACGTCTGGTGGGCCTCGCTCAAGTCCGACCGCTGGGCACACTGCGTGCTCAACTACCCCAACGTCAAGCGCGAGGAAATCGGCTGCTGGCCGCGCGATGATGAACTCGACGGCAAGATTCCCAACATCAAGGCGATCTTCTGGCACGGTTCCGACTGGTTCAACCAGCTCACCAACATCAACAAGGAAATCGAGGCCATCAAGAAGCTGGAGCTGGTGGTGTGTTCGGATTCGACCATCACGCCGTCGGGCCTCTGGGCCGACGTGCTGCTGCCGATCGCCACCCACTTCGAGCGCCACGATGTCGGCCTGCCCTGGTACAAGGGCCATTACTACATCCATCGGCCGAAGGTAATCGAGCCGATGGGCGAGAGCAGGACCGATTTTCAGGTATATACGGAACTTGCCTACCGCATTGAGCAGATCGACGCCTCGGTGGCCAACTTCGGCAAGCGCTACAACCCGAAGGCGGATCGTTCCTATTTCGACAACCCCGATGCGGTGGACGAAGCCTATCTGGTCGACTGGTGGAAGCGGGTGCAGGAGCACCAGGGCGTGAAGATGTCCTGGCCGGAATTCAAGCAGCGCGGCGTGTACAAGTTCGTCTTCGACAAGCCGCTGGTAGCCTTCCGCGACCAGATCGAGAAAGGTAAGGCCTTCCCGACCCCGTCCGGCAAGATCGAGATATTTTCGACGACCCTGGCCAAGGTCAAGGACTGGACCCGGACGCAGTGGGGCTATCACATTCCGGCAATCCCGAAATGGATCGAGCCCTTCGAGTCGCTCAACCATCCGACCAAGATCAGGGACCACCCCTTCCACATGATCACGCCGCACCCGCGCTGGCGCACCCATTCGATCTTCAACAACATTCCCTGGCTGCGCGAGACCTATCAACAGGAACTGACCATGAACGCCGCCGACGCGCGCCGGCTGGGCCTGAAGACTGGCGACATCGTCGAGGCCTGGAACGAGCGTGGGCGCGTCGTGGTGCCGCTCTATGTCACCGAGCGCTGCATGCCCGGCGTGGTGGCGCTACACGAGGGCGCCTGGATGGACCTCGACAAGAACGGCGTCGACCGCTCCGGCAACCCGGATTTCCTGACGCTCGACGAGCCGAGCCCGGCGGGCGCCTTCGCCTACAACACGATTCTCGTCGACGTGAAGAAGACGACGCTCGACCACCGCCCCGGCTGGGACAGCCAGGCCACGGCACGCTCCTACATCTTCCGCCGGGATGCCTGAGCCATGACGACAAAACTCGACAAGGAGCAGGTCAAAGCGGCACTCGAGCGCAAGGTGGCGCAGACCTACAAACCCGTGAAGCCGCTGAAGCAGCTCGGCTTCGTGCATCACAACGTCGATTGCATCGGCTGCCGGGCCTGCGAAATCGCCTGCAAGGACAAGAACGGCCTGCCGCCGGGACCGCGCTTCCGCCGCGTCATGTACATCGAGGGTGGCCATTACCCTGACGTGTTCGCCTACAAGGTGAACATGTCGTGCAACCATTGCGCCGAGCCGGCCTGCCTGCCGACCTGCCCCACCGGCGCCATCTGGAAGCGCGAGGCCGACGGCATCGTCGACATCGACTCGACGCTGTGCATCGGCTGTCGCCGCTGCGAGGCCGCCTGCCCCTACGGCGCGCCGCAGTGGGACCCGCAGGCGCAGATCGTCAAGAAGTGCAACATGTGCGTGGACGAGATCGAGGCCGGCCGCAAGCCGTACTGCGTCATGGCCTGCATGATGCGCGTGCTCGACATCGGCCCGATCGACCAGCTGCGCGCCGGCACCTGGAAGACCACCGCCATCGGCCCCTTGGACAAACCCGTGCGGCAGGTGAAGAACATGGCCAATCCCGAACTCACCAATCCGTCCATCGTCTTCGTGCCGCACAGCAAGGGCCGCATATGAACAAGGTCGCCGACATCATCGCCGAGGACGCCGAGTCGCTGGCCGCGCTGCACGACCGCGAGTTGACGGCGGACATGATCGCCGCGCTGCGCGAGGCGAACTTCCCCGCCTGCCTCGGCCTCATGCCGGTAACGTCGCCGGCCGTCGAAGCCTGGCGGGCAATGACAGCGGGGCTGGCCGAATTGCCGGCCTCACCCGACGCGGCGACGCTGGACGAACTGGCCAGCGACTACGCCGCCATCTATCTCACCGGCGCCTACGGAGCCTCGCCGTACGAGTCCGTCTGGACCGACGACGACCATCTGACCTGCCAGGCGGCCATGTTCCAGTGGCGCGACATCCATGCCGCTGCCGGCCTGGTCGCGACCGACTGGCGGCAAAGGCCGGACGACCATCTGGTGCTGCAGCTGCTCTATCTCGCGCACGCGGCGCGGCGTGCCGCCACGACTGACTCCTGGCGCCAACTGGCCCGCGTGCTGGACGAACACACCCTGCGCTGGCTGCCCGATTTCGCCGCGCGGGTGGTATCGCACAGCGGTTCCCCGTTCTATGCCGGCCTTGCCGTGCTCACCGCCGCCTGGGTCGACACTGTCCGGGACTTGTTAGCCGCCCACCTCGGAGAACCGCGGCCGAGCCCCGAAGGGATCGAGGCCCGCCTGTGCCCAAGACGCGAACCTGGCGTTGAATCCATCGCCTTCGTGCCGGGGAGTGGCCCGAGCTGGTAGTTTTGTCGCCGGCTCTGGCGTCGCCGTGTAATCCCATATAAGCTTTGGTCGAAAAAGAATAAGCCGTAAATGGGCGGCACCCACCCTGCAAATCCTGGAGGAGGAAAACATGGGCATCATGGATTGGTTCAAACAGATCGCAGGTGGTGACAGCCAGCCGGAATCCGGCAAAGCCGCACCAGCGGTGCCAGCACCCAGCGAAGACCGGGGCGCAGAGGTCGGCGGCCTCAATTTCAAATCCGCGGTGGATGCCCACATGAAGTGGAAGATCCGCCTCGAGTCGTACATCAACGGCACCAGCACGGAAGCGCTCAAGGTGGATGTCGTCTGCCGCGACGACCAGTGCCCGCTGGGCAAGTGGATCTACAGCCGGGGTGGCGGCGAGTTCGGCTACTCGGAAACCTTCTTCGACATGAAGGCGCACCACGCCAATTTCCACCGCTGCGCCGGCGAGGTGCTGGCCAGCGCCCAGGCAGGAGAAAAGAAAAAAGCGCTCGATCTGCTACACCACGGCGATTACGTGCGTGCCTCGGAGCGGGTGAAGAAGCTGCTGGCCAAGCTCTTCGTCCTCGTCGCCGACGGCAATACCGCCATCGACGCCCACGTGAAATGGAAGGAAAGGCTGCGGGACCACATCACCGGCAGGAGCCAGGAAACCATCACGATGGAATCCGTCGCCCGCGATGACGAATGTGCCCTGGGCGTCTGGCTCATCGGCGAGGGCAGCCAGCACTATGGCAGTGTCCCTGGCTTCGATGCCGTGCGTCAGGCACACGCCCGTTTCCACAACTGCGCCGGCGACGTGCTCGCCATGGCAGGCAGGGGACGTCCCGACGAAGCGCTCCGGATGCTGGAGGAAGGCGAGTACGCTCGCGCCTCCGACGATGTGACGGCGGCGCTGGTCGATCTCTTCGCCCAGCGCCGCAGCTAGGAACGCTTTCGCGTCAGGAAAAGAACTTGCCGGCCAGGGCTGCCAAACCCTTGCTCAGGGCATCCCCTTCCGTTACTTGACCCTGCGGCGTCAGTTTGTCGATAAGCCCGGGCAGCAGGTTGGCCAGGGCGCCCGACGCATCGCCGGACGACATGCCCAACTTGCCGGCGATATCGCCGATTGTGCCTTCACCCAGCGCGGCCTTGATCTGATCGCCGGACACCGGCAGATTCGCCCCCGTGCCAACCCAGGAAGCGGCCTGATCGCCCAGACCCGCCTGATTGAACTTGCCCAGCAGGCCGCCGAGCCCGCCCTCGTGATTCTGAATCAGGCCCATCACCAGCTTCATCAGGTCGGCCTGCCCGCCCTGGCTGCCCCCCAGCGCGCCCATCGCCTGCCCTGCCAATTGATCCAGTAATCCCATGATCGATCTCCTGTAGAAAGAAACCGGCCCGGCTGTTGCCAGGACCGAGGCTGCAATCTACACGCAACTCGCTGCCTCGATCGTGAATGTTTGCAAACCGTTTTTCGAACAGCGGTTTGGGTGAGCAAAGTAGAATTCTATAATTCGGCCTCGAACCCGTCTTCCCCGATTCCCGCCCCACGTCCATGCGCCCCCTTGCCAAGAGCTCCCACAGCAGCAACCTGCGCATCCTGCGCGAACGCGCCAGCAAGGCCTCGATGCAGGGGGTTCTGATTGCCGCGGTAGCGGTAATGCTGGCCACCCTGGCAGCGTCCTACCTGACCGACGGCGGCATCAGCATGGAAGGCTTCATGCACGCGCAGAAGACCAATTCAGCCCTTTGGGTACTCGACCTGATGCCGTTCGCCTTCGGCTACATCGGCCAGTACCACAGCCTGGTCATCGCGCGCGAAGCCACCAGCCTGGTACGCGAACAGACCCAGGAATTGCGCGAACGGGCCGACGACCTGGAGAAGCAGGCCAACTTCGCCGCTACCCACGACCAGGTCACCGAACTGCCCAACCGCGCCCTGTTCGCCGACCGCCTCGAACGGACCATCTCGATGAGCAACGAGCGTCAGGCACGCTTCGCCTTGCTGATCCTGGATGTGGAAAACCTCAAGGAAGTCCAGGACACGCTTGGCGCGGGGCACACCGACCGGCTCCTGAAGCAGGTCGCCACCCGACTCAGCGGCATGGTCAAGGCCCAGGACAGCCTGGCACGCGTCGACAGCCACAGTTTCGCCCTGCTGATTGCGGATGTCGCCAACGCAGACCAGGCCGAACACGCCGCACGGATCGTGCAGAAGGCCATGGAGCCGGCGTTCGGCATCGATCAGATGAAGCTGAGCCTGCACTCCAGCATCGGCATCGTCATCTACCCGGATCACGGCGAGAATCCGGAGATCCTGTTGCAGCGCGCCGGCGTGGCGGTGTACATGGCCGGCCGCTCCTACAGCGGCTATGCCGTGTACTCGCCCGGCTTCGACGACCACAGCCCGCGACGTCTGACCCTCATGGGAGAACTGCGCCAGGCGCTGGAAAAAGGCCAGTTTGAATTGCATCACCAACCCAAGGTGGATATCGCCAGCGGCGAGGTCATCGGCTCGGAAGCCTTGGTGCGCTGGCATCACAGCCGGCATGGCTACATCCCTCCGGACGAGTTCATCACGCTGGCCGAACGCACGCGCATGATCCGGCCGCTGACCCAATGGGTCCTGGAGCGAGCCTTCGGCGACTGCTCGGTACTGCGTGGCGCCGGCTTCGCCTGGGTGGTATCGGTCAACCTGTCGGCGCGCGACCTGCACGATCCCGAGTTTCCCGATCTGGTCGCGGGCATCATGGCCCGCGTCGGCATCCGTCCGGAATGGATCATTCTGGAGATCACCGAGAGCAGCATCATGGTCGATCCGGCGCGCGTGCTGAACGTCGTCGAACGGCTGCACGACATGGGTTTCAACCTCTCCATCGACGACTACGGCACGGGCTACTCCTCCCTGGCTTATCTGAAGAAGCTGCCGGTGTCGGAACTGAAGATCGACAAATCATTCGTCATGGACATGCTCGCCAGCGAGAACGACGCCATCATCGTCCGCGCTACGGTCGACCTGGCGCACAACCTCGGCCTCAAGGTCACCGCCGAAGGCGTCGAGACGACGGAAGCCCTCGCCGTGCTGCGCGGCTATGGCTGCGACATTGGCCAGGGCCACCTGTTCTCGAAGGCCCGCCCGCTCACGGAAATCATCGACTGGCTGAACACCGGTCCCTGGAAAGGCCGCCCCCATCCTGAAATGGCCGCCAGCGCGCCCATTGACGGCATGCTGGCGGAACGTCCGTACGGCGCGTGACCGCTTCGCCGCTGCTTCCGTCCAACGCATTCCCCACCGCCAGACCTGGCGCGCGGGCGGATCTGCCGCCCCTCGCTGGTTCGGCCGATGCGCTGGCCATCGCGCAGCTGGCAAGCGCCGGTCGCCTGCTTGCCGTCGTCGCGGCCAGCCCGCTTGACGCCCAGCGGCTGAGCGAGGAAGTCGCCTGGTTCGCGCCCGAACTGCGCGTGCACCTGCTGCCGGACTGGGAGACGCTGCCCTACGACAGTTTCTCGCCGCACCACGACCTGATCTCCGAACGCCTCGCCACGCTCCATGCCGTCAGCCGCGGCGAGTGCGAAGTGCTGATCGTCGCCGCAGCCACCGCGCTGGCGCGCATGGCGCCGCCCTCGCACCTGGTCGGCCACACCTTCTTCCTGAAGAAGGGCGACAAGCTCGACCTCGACAAGCTGCGCGGACAACTGACGCTGGCCGGCTACCAGCCCATGACGCAGGTGGTCGCGGCAGGCGAATACAGCGTGCGCGGCGGCCTGATCGACCTCTTCCCGATGGGATCGGCGCTGCCCTACCGCATCGAGCTGTTCGACGACGAGGTCGAGACGCTGCGCACTTTCGACGTCGATTCGCAGCGCACCCTCTACCCGGTGCCCGAAATCCGCCTGCTGCCGGCGCGCGAATTCCCGATCGGCGAAGCCGGCCGCAACAAGTTCCGGAGTCGCTTCCGCGAGACCTTCGAGGGCGACGCCTCGCGCATCGCGCTCTACAAAGACGTCTCCGCCGGCACACTGCCGGCCGGCATCGAGTACTACCTGCCGCTGTTCTTCGATGAAACGGCGACGCTCTTTGACTACCTGCCCAAGGACGCGCGGCTGCTGACCCATCACGACGTGCCGGCGGCCATCGCCGAATTCTGGCGCGACCTGACCGGCCGCTACCACATGCTGAACGGCGATCGCTCGCGGCCGGTGATGGCGCCCAGCGACCTGTTCCTCACCGACGAGCAGTTCTTCATTCGCTGCCAGGACTACCCGCGTTACCAGGCGAGCCCGGGCGCCGAGGGCGCGCTGCCGTCACTCGCCGTCGACCGCAAGGCCGACGACCCGCTCGCCGCCTTCAAGTCCTTCCTCGCCACCTTCCCCGGCCGCGTGCTGCTGGTAGCCGAGTCGCCGGGGAGGCGTGCCACCATGGCTGACTTTCTGCGCGAGCACGGCCAGGCCGCCGAACCCTGCGACGGCTTCGCCGCCTTCGTCGCCGGCGCCGAAAAAGTCAGCCTTGGCGTCGCGCCGCTCTCGGGCGGCTTCCTGCTTGCCGAAGCGAAGCTCGCCGTCGTCACCGAGAACGAGCTGTTCGCCGCCACCGCCCGACCGCGAGGCAAGCGCGATATCGCCCGGCGCAGCAACCTCGAAGGCTGGCTGCGCGACCTCTCCGAACTGCGCATCGGCGACCCGGTGGTGCACGAGTCGCACGGCATCGGCCGCTACCAGGGCCTCGCGCACATGGATTACGGCGATGGGGACAATGAGTTCCTGCACCTCGAATACGCCGAGGGCGCCACGCTCTACGTGCCGGTGGCGCAATTGCACGTCATCTCGCGCTACAGCGGCGCCGACCCGGAGGCGGTGGAACTGCATCGCCTCGGTTCCGGCCAGTGGGAGAAGGCCAAGCGCAAGGCGGCCGAGCAAGTGCGCGATACCGCCGCCGAGCTGCTGCACCTCTACGCCCAGCGCGCGGCGCGCCAGGGCCACCAGTTCAATTTCAAGCAGCACGACCTCGAGGCCTTCGCCGATGGCTTCGGCTTCGAGGAGACGCCCGACCAGCAGGCCGCGATCAACGCCGTGGTCGAGGACATGAAGTCGGGCAAGCCGATGGACCGCCTG
>DASRXN010000036.1:0-2406 GCA_035654135.1 Rhodocyclaceae bacterium
TGGACAAAATCAGCGTGGTCGGCTTGCTGCTCGGTTTCCTGGCCATCGTGGTCGGCCAGGTGATGGAGGGTGGGCATGTCGGCTCGCTGGTGCAGCCGACCGCGTTTCTGATCGTCATCGGCGGCACGCTCGGTGCCGTCATGTTGCAGAGTCCATTGCCGACATTCCTGCTCGGTGCACGCATGGCACGCTGGGTGATCTTTCCACCGCGCATTGTTCCGGCCGAGCTGATCGCCCAGATCGTGGCCTGGAGCCATGTTGCCCGTAAGGAAGGGCTGTTGGCGCTGGAAGCACAGATCGTCAATCTGGAGGATCCTTTCGCCCGCCGCGGTCTTCAGTTACTGGTGGATGGCGCCGAGCCGGATGGTCTGCGGGAGGTGCTGGAGGTGGAGATTGGCGCCTATGAGAAGCAGATGAAGCTGGCGTCGAAGATCTGGGAATCGGCAGGCGGATATTCGCCGACCATCGGTATTCTCGGCGCCGTCATGGGGCTGATTCATGTCATGGAAAACCTTTCCGATCCCGCCAAGCTGGGCAGCGGCATTGCGGTTGCGTTCGTCGCGACGATTTACGGTGTCGGAGCGGCGAACCTGATTTTCCTGCCGATTGCCAAGAAGCTGATGGCGAGCATTCAGCAGTTGGTGGCCGTGCGCGAGATGTATGTGGATGGCTTGGTGGGCATTGCCAATGGCGACAATCCACGCATCATCGAGACCCGGCTGCAGGGTTATTTCGTCTGACCATGGGCCGGCGCAGCCAGGGCGAGGAAGAACACGAGAACCACGAGCGCTGGCTCGTTTCCTATGCCGACTTCATCACCCTGCTGTTTGCCTTCTTCGTCGTGATGTATGCGATTTCCCAAGTCAACGAGGGCAAGTACCGCGTGCTGTCGGATACCCTGTCGTCGGCCTTCCGGCACATCCCCGGCAGCACTTCCGGTGCCCAGGTGGCCATCAATCCCAACGCGCCGATGCCGATGGCGATTCCCATCCGCAAACCCAATCTCGGCATCAAGACCGACGACAACCAGCGCCTCAAAAAGGAAAAGATGCGCAACATGGCCAAGGAGATCAACGATGCGCTGGCGCCGCTGGTCAAGCAAGGGCAGGTGCGCATCACCGAGGGAGCATTGGGCATCACGGTGGATATCAACGCCAGCGTGCTTTTCGCGCCAGGTGACGCGCGGCTGGACATCGGCGCCATACAGGCGCTGACCGCGGTCGCCCGCATCATGGCGCCGACGGATTTCCCTGTCACGGTCGAAGGGCATACCGACAATACGCCGATCAATACCGCCATGTTTCCGTCCAACTGGGAGCTGTCCGGCATGCGCGCATCCAGCGTCGTGCGCCTGTTCATCGACCAGGGCGTCGATCCCCGCCGCCTGACGGCCACGGGTTATGCCGACCAGCGGCCGGTCGATGACAATGCCATGCCGGAGGGTCGCAGCCGCAACCGCCGGGTGGCAATCACGATCGAATCAAGGACCCCGGATAATCCGGTGGAAGTGAAGATGCCCTAGCGCGGATCGGCGTCAGGCCGAGCCGAGGGAGCGGCCGCCGCCGCCGGTTCGTGGCTGGCCGTCCGGGCCGTAGGTCACGGCTTTATCCACGGCGGCCATCAAGACATTGAGTGCCTGTTGATTGTGTTGGAGCTGAAGGGCGATCAGCCTGCCGCTGGTTTCGTTCAGCGCGCGAGCCTCGGCGGCCAGTTCCAACAGTTGCTGCCAGTCATTCCGGCTTGCAGTTCCCGCCGGCGAGTCGACCCAGGCGTCCATGCCCGAGCGGTTGGATGGCAGTTTCCGGTGGGCCAGTTCGCGTTCGCGGGCACTGGCCAGGACTCCAAGTTCCGTGGCGATTGCGGATTTTTCTTGGGCCAATGCGCCCAGTTGTTCTACTGCGCCCTCGGCAAGCAGTGCCTGTTCGCGATGCAATAGAGCCACGAAAGAACGGAGCAAGCCAAGTTCTTGCGCGAGCAGATCGGCAAGCGTTGCCGATCCCGGCGAACTGGACACGGCCGTCGTCAGCTCTGCTTGGCCAGCATCTGGCGGACGTTTTCAAGCAACCCGTCGGCAATTCGTTCGGGGTTGATCTGGAAACGGCCTTCGGTGATGGCCTGCTTGATCTCGGCGACGCGGGCGGCATCGACAACCGGCCCTTCGGCCGAGACGGCGGCTTGCTGAAGGCTCGCCGACAGCGAGGACAATGCCACCTTCTCACCCGACGGAGCGGCCGATGGTTGAGAGGTGGATGCGGCGGCCTTGGAACGTCCGCTGGCCTGGGTGGTTCCGACCGAAGTGATGGTGCTGTTGATCTTCACGCTGCTTCCTTTCCGCACTGGGCGACTGCATCTCTTAACGGCAACCACCGAAGAAACTTGAACAATCTCTTAATATATTGATTCTAC
>DASRXN010000037.1:0-28233 GCA_035654135.1 Rhodocyclaceae bacterium
CGACGACGTGATCGGCACCCTGGCGCGCGAGGCGACCGAACGGCGCATCGACTGCGTGATTTCGACCGGCGACAAGGACCTCGCCCAGCTCGTCAATACCCACGTCAAGCTCGTCAATACGATGAGCAACGAGGTGCTGGACGTTGCCGGCGTGGCCGAAAAGTTCGGCGTGCCGCCGAGCCGCATCGTCGATTACCTGGCGCTGGTCGGTGACGCGGTTGACAACGTCCCCGGTGTCGCCAAGGTCGGACCGAAGACGGCGGCGAAATGGCTGGCGCAGTACGGCTCGCTCGACGAGGTCGTCGCGCACGCAGCCGAGATCGGCGGCGCGGTCGGCGAGAACCTCCGCGCCCACCTCGATTTCCTGCCGCTCGGCCGCAAGCTGGTCACCGTCGCTTGCGACGTAGAACTGCCTTTGCGTTTGAACGATCTGCTGCCGCGGCCGAACGACGAGGCGAAGCTCGTTGAGCTCTACGGCCGGCTCGGTTTCAGGAGCTGGCTGCGCGATGCCCAGGCTGCGGCCCCCGCGGCGCCCAAAGTCGAAGCGGTGAAGAACGCCACCGACAGCTACGAGGCCATCCTCGACGAGGCGGCACTGGCGCGCTGGCTGGCGAAGATCGAGGCCGCGCCGCTGACTGCGCTCGACACCGAAACCACCGCGCTCGACCCGCTGCAGGCGCAGCTGGTCGGCATCTCCTTCGCGGTGCGGGATGGCGAGGCGGCCTACCTGCCGCTGGCGCACCGCTATGCCGGCGTGCCGCCACAGCTGACTTTCGATGAGACCTTGGCGAAGCTCAAACCCTGGCTGGAATCGCCGCGCCACAGGAAAGTCGGCCAGCACCTCAAATACGATCGCCACATCTTCGCCAATCACGGCATCGAACTGCGCGGCATCCAGGACGACACGCTGCTCGAATCCTATGTGCTGGAGTCCGACAAGTCGCACGACCTCGGCAACCTCGCCGAGCGGCACCTCGGGCTGAAGTCGATCAGCTATGACGACGTCACCGGCAAAGGCGCCAAGCGCATTTCCTTCGCCGAAGTGCCGATCGAGAAGGCCGCCGAGTATTCGGCCGAGGATTCCGACCTGACGCTGCGCGTACACGAAGCGCTGGCGCCGAAGCTCGCCGGAGAACCGCAACTTGACAAGCTCTACCGTGAGCTGGAACTGCCCGTCGCCGAAGTATTGTTCCGCATGGAGCGCAACGGCGTGCTGATCGACGTCTTCTCGCTGGCGCAGCAGAGCGAGGAGCTCGGCCGCAAGATGCTGGCGCTGGAAGCCGAGGCGCAGCAGCTCGCCGGCCAGCAGTTCAACCTCTCGTCGCCGAAGCAGCTCGGCGAAATCCTGTTCGGCCAGCTCGGCCTGCCCGTCGTCAAGAAGACGCCCGGCGGCGCGCCCTCGACTGACGAGGAGGTGCTGGAAAAGCTGGCCGAGGATTTTCCGCTGCCGCGCAAGATCCTCGACTACCGCAGCGTCGCCAAGCTCAAGAACACCTATACCGACAAGCTGCCGCTGATGGTTAATCCGCGAACGGGCCGCGTGCACACCAGCTACGGCCAGGCCGTGGCGGTGACCGGCCGGCTGTCCAGCAACGACCCCAACCTGCAGAACATCCCCGTGCGTACGGTGGAAGGGCGTCGCATCCGCTCAGCCTTCGTCGCGCCAACCGGCCACGCCATCGTCTCGGCCGACTACTCGCAGATCGAACTGCGCATCATGGCGCACCTCTCCAACGACGCGCGCCTCCTCGACGCCTTCGCGCGCGGCGAGGACATCCACCGCGCCACCGCGGCCGAGGTGTTCGGCGTCACGCCGCTGGAGATCGGCCCCGACCAGCGCCGCGCCGCCAAGGCCATCAACTTCGGCCTCATCTACGGCATGAGCGCCTTCGGCCTGGCCAGGCAGATCAACGTCGAGCGCAGCGCCGCCCAGGCCTACATGGACCGCTACTTCGCCCGCTACCCCGGCGTCGCCCGCTACATGGAGGAGACCCGGGCGCTGGCGCGCGACAAGGGCTACGTCGAAACGGTGTTCGGCCGGCGGCTGTGGCTGCCCGAGATCAAGTCAGGCGTGGTGGCACGCCGGCAGGGCGCCGAGCGCGCCGCCATCAATGCGCCCATGCAGGGTACGGCCGCCGACCTCATCAAGCGAGCCATGCTCGCGGTGCAGGACTGGCTCGACGAGCAGCGGCTGGCGACGAAACTCATCCTCCAGGTACACGACGAACTGGTGCTGGAAGTGCCCGACGACGAAATCGTCATGGTGCGCCACGAGCTGCCGAAATTGATGGGCGGCGTGGCCAAGCTGGCGGTGCCGCTGTTGGTCGAGGTCGGCGTCGGCCCGAACTGGGACGAGGCGCACTAGCGATGCTTTTCAATAGTTGGGGGTTTCTGCTGGCGTTCTTGCCGATATGCTTTGCTGGATTTTGGTTCCTCGCCCGTATTAGCCATCTTGTGGCGGCGGGTTGGCTGGGGATGGCGTCGCTGTTCTTCTATGCTTGGTGGAATCCACGGTTCGTTATTCTTTTGCTGGTTTCGATTGGTTTCAATTACCTGGTGGGGCTGCGGCTTGCACGTGGGGAGGGTAGGTCGCGGCTGCTTTTCGCATCAGCATTGGGCGTAAACCTCACACTCTTAACTTGGTTCAAGTACGCCAATTTCTTTATCGACACATTGGGCACGATCACGGGGACTAGCTCAGTCGCGCTTGATATTGTCCTGCCGCTGGGCATTTCGTTTTACACCTTCACGCAGATCGCCTTCTTGGTCGATGCTTATCGCGGAATTGCGCGCGAACCCAATCCGGTGCATTACCTGCTTTTCGTAAGCTACTTTCCGCACCTGATTGCTGGGCCGGTGCTACATCACAAACAGATGATGCCCCAATTCCTGTCATCAACGACCTATCAACTGAATACGACAAATCTGTCGCAAGGACTCACCATTCTCACGATTGGCCTGTCGAAAAAAGTGCTATTGGCGGATAACTTTGCTCAGATGGCTAATCCCATATTCGAGGCGGCCAGCGGCGGAGTAACGCTTGTTCCTCACGTGAGTTGGATCGGTGCGGTAGCTTATTCACTTCAGTTGTATTTCGATTTTTCTGGTTACTCCGACATGGCTGTCGGCCTTTCCCTCCTATTCAATGTGCGTTTGCCCCTCAACTTCGATTCGCCGTACAAAGCAGGTAGCATCATCGATTTCTGGCGTCGCTGGCACATGACGCTATCGGCATTCCTGCGCGACTACCTTTACTTTCCACTGGGAGGAAATCGCCTGGGAGTAACGCGCCGCTACGCGAATCTGATGGTGACAATGTTGCTCGGCGGTCTCTGGCATGGCGCGAACTGGACTTTCGTCGCCTGGGGAGGGCTGCATGGACTGTTTCTTGCCATCAATCACGGATGGCATGCGGTCAGACGATACCGCGGGTGGTCACCTGATTCGCGGATCACTCATGCGCTTGGCGTAGTCCTCACCTTTGTATGCGTTGTGATTGCCTGGGTGATCTTCCGCGCTGACAATTTTGTAACCGCAACGCACATGCTCGCCCCGATGCTGGGATTTACGGAAGGAACCGTTCCTGCAGAATTGGCCAATCAGTTCAGCGGCCAACAATTGCAGTCGACCATTGCTTCCCTGTCGGGAGGTCTGGCCATCGTGTGGTTTCTGCCGAACACACAGCAATTTGTCGGCTGGGCCGACTCAAGTCTGCGTACGATAAGGTGGCGTTGGCAGGGGCGACACTGGGAAGCCATTCTCGTCGGGATGCTAATGGGAGCGTCTTTATCCAGTTTCGGCCGGATCAGTCATTTCATCTACTTCCAGTTCTGAATGCGCGCATCTAGTCGCTCTTATCTCATCCTATTCTTCGTCACCCTGTCACTCACTTTCCTGGTGGCAACCGTGAACAAGTTCGTTCGCTACGGTAAGGATGATTTCTTCGATCGGACGCTTAATCGGTTACGCGCGGGCGATGCGCAAGTAGTGATTTTTGGCGACTCCACCCTCAGACAAACCGGACGATGCGATCTTGAACGACTTGGCATAGATGAGTATCTTGCCGCCACGATCGCGATGCCTGTGATGACGATACAACATGGCGCTTATTCGGCGTACATGTTTCGCTCCTATGCCCGGTTAATTGCGCAACAAACGACGAGGCCACACGTCGTTGTGGTGCCGGTGAATCTGCGTGCATGGTCGCCGGAATGGGCGGACAAACCGATGTACCGCTTTCCCCTGCGCTCAGCCTACGTTGATCTACGCGCAGGCCGGATCGTTGATCTACTTTTCGTACTGCCATATCTCGTTTCGGATCGTGATCGTCAGGAAACCCGGCAATGGATAGCGCGGCGGGCGGTGAGCTTGAGGGGAGAAATGCTTGGTACCAACGGTGCGCTAGCCGGCGAACATGTGGTCAGAGATCTGGACTGTTCCGAAAATGAGCCTAACGGCTCCGACCGCGACATCCTGCGTCGAAAGTTCCTTTGGCATTACGGTACAAGCGCTCAGAACGCTGCACAAATGGATAGCGCCCTTACCGAAACCATCGAAGAACTGCGAAGTGCGGGCATCGACGTGCTGGTCTACGTTACACCGGTGGACCGGGACGCGGCGAACCATCTTTCCGGCGAACGACTGGTAGAAGATATTGACCGTCGTGTCGCCTCGATCGGAGCGGTAGCTCGCAGCGCCGGAGCGAACGTCCTGGATCTTCACGCTGCGCTCCCCCATAATCGCTTTATCGATCGCGGTGTTGCCTGCGAGCACTTGGACGATACCGGGCGGCGTATAGTCGGCGAGCTTCTCGGAAAGAAGATAGGCGTATTGCTTCATAGGCGCCAATAAGTCATGGGTACGCAACCGTGTTCGACCACCGCCCTAGGGCAGGCGTCTGCCTCCTCTGATCCATCCCAGGTAAAGACCCAGCATTGCGAAAAACATCCAGAGATGCTGGCGCGCGAAAAAATAATTGAAGCTGTTCGACAAGAGCGTAACGAGGAGTAGAAGCATTCCCGCTTGGCCGAGCCAGGCCTGCCACTGATCGCCGGAGTGCATGGCTGACCAAAATTTCCTGCCGATGGTCCAGAACATGAATGCCAGCACCAGAAATCCCCAGATGCCCATCTGGTCCAGATAGCTCAGCACGATGTTGTGTGGGTGCGTCAGCCCCGCGGGCGCGTCGGGAATCAGAAGGTAATCAAAAGTATTGCGGTACCAGGCTTGGTCGGTCTCGTGACCAAAGCCAGTGCCGTGCCAGGGATTGGCGACGATTTTCTGCCAGACAGTCGAATAGATTAACCAACGATCCCAGGAGGTCGTTAGTGGCTTGTTCAGCAAAGTGACGCCTAGGATAGCGCTGGCGACAATGACGCCGGACACGAGCGCCAGCATTGTCTTGTGCTGCAGCATGCGGCGAAAGTTCATCGCTGCAACAAGAACCGCACCGAGAATGATGGCGAGATTGAACGACCTGCTCTGGGTCATGACGCCGGCGACGATAAGCAACGCTGACGCGAACAGGCCAAGCCACGGCAGCAATCGGGTTGTCGGCTGCTTCTGTATAGTCGGGACCATCATGACGATGAACACTATCCAGTTGAGCGCATCGACGCTGATATCGTAACGGGCCGGCGCGAGGAAGTTCTCCCCCCACAGGCCGTGGCGGATAAGCTCGTAGATGGCCAAAGATGCAAATATCGATGCCCCGATGATTGAGATCCGAACAATGATGACGATCGAAGCCCGGTTAGAGGCGAGAACGAAGAAGCCGAAGAATATCAGGGCGGTCTTCACGACATCGCGCCAAATGGCGATAAGGGAAGCAGCGGCATCATGGGTCCACAGCAGAGACATCGCGGCCGCCGCCAGCCAGACCGCGAATACCGGCACCAGCGGAACACGTTTCTCGGGGGCCTTCAGCCAAAGCAGCAATGCACACACAAATGCGATCGCCAGGGACAGGTTCTTTGCCGCCGTAAGATGATTGAATGGAAGCAGGCCCAGATAGAGTGCAGCCGCCATCGTGCCAATACGCAGCACCGGATTTTCGGAGGTCAGGGCAGTCGGCCCCGGTTGGTCGATCACGTAAGGGCTTCCTTGGAAACAAGCGTTTGTCCATAGGCGGTCAGCACCTCTTCGACCGCAATGTCGGCGACGTTCAGGCTGGGCTTCTGCAGGACGACATGCGGTACGCCCCACGGCCGCCAGCGCTCCGGTGCCGATTGCCCGAACAGGGCGACGATGGGCTTGCCCAGCCCGGCCGCGAGATGCATGGCGCCGCCGTCACCGCAAATGAAGGCATCGCAGCGGGCAATCGCCGCGATCAGTTGCGGGAGTCTCTCCGTCGCCACCGGCACGATGGGAACACCACCGGCATGCGCCATGATCGCCGCGGCCTTCTCATCGTCGCCGGGATGCTGCGGATCGTCCTGTCGGCCTGGTGCCCAAAGCAGAAGGAAGGCGGTACCGTCGCGTTCGTGCAGTCGTCGCGCCAGTTCGTTGAATCGTTCCGCCGGCCAGCGCTGCGACGGCTTGCGCGCGCTGATGTGCAGTCCGATCAATCGACTTGGCGACGTGGCTGCGAGCAGGGCGTCGATGTGCGCCAACTCGTCCACGGCCGGGACGACATGCGGCGCTGGCGTCACGTACTCTAGGCCCATGCGGGTGAGCAGATGGCAGGTCTGCTCAACTTCATGGGGCCCAGCGATCGCATCCTCGTTGCCACGCACCAGCAAATGCCTGCCCCCGATCCAGCGGGCGAAACGCAGTGCGCTGGCATGGGCACCACCGGGCAGCAACACCCATTCGAACTTCTGTCGACGCAATTCCAGGATGGTTCGCAGGCGCTGGCCATAGATGCCCAGCGCCGACTCGTCGGGCCGGCGGTGCTTGGCCTTGGTGTAGGAGTGGAGGGAATCGATGTCCGGATTTCCTGCCATTACCGCCTCGTTGTAGCGCGTGACCAAGGCGGTGATACGGGCGGTCGGCAACTGTTGCCGCAGCGCCGCCAGCAATGGCGTCGTGCACACAAGGTCGCCGATGTTCTCGCGCCGGATGACCAGGATGCTCGGTGTGCCTGCCAGCGCCATGCTATCTCTCTGCTTCCAGATTCAGGCTGACCGGATAGGCACGCCCGTTTACAAGAAACGGCCGTCGCGACCAGTCGATAACATCATGAGCGACACCGCCGTCGTCCGGCGCCCACTCATGGACACGGCTGAAGCCGGCAGCCAGGAGCAACCCGCTCAAGTACTCCTTGTTGAAGATGACCCGGTGGTAGTTGTAGGCATACTCCTGTCCGCCCATCAGGGCGTTCATCACGACAGCGGCATCACGTCCGGTATCACGGTAAATGTCCAGAATGCGGTCGAAGTCGGGCACCGACAGACAAAGCCGGCCGCCGGGCCTGATGACCCGGCCCCACTCCCGCAGCACCGCCGGCACTTGCAGGTGACTGAAATGCTCGAGTACATGACACGCATAAACCAGGTCTACGCTTGCATTGTCGAAACGGCCCAGTCGGCCGACGGCCTGGACGTAATGGACATGGCGCCGTGGAATTGCATCGATGTTGATGAATCCCGGATGATCGATCTTGCCGCAGCCCAGGTGCAGGCGAATCTCGCCGTTCGGCAGCTTCGGCAGTGCCGGACGGTAAACCAGCCTGACCAGTTTACCGATGGCGATGCGTAGCGCGGTCTTCACGAGTGTTCCCCCTGAGGCGCTGCCTTCGCGGCTTCGAGCAGCCGGCGTGCCCTGTGTTCATAGGTATGATCGCGCATCACGCGGGCATGGGCCGCTTCGGCGATGCGTCGGGTGAGCGCGAAGTTGTCGAGATAGTAGCGAATCTTCCCCAGGCAATCCTCCATGTCCGTGAAGCCGGCCCATTCCGTCGCCAGGTCGAAATCGTCGGCCGCGTGCCGGCGCTGGTCGGTGAGCAGGAAACCGCCGCGTGCCGGTACGCCGTAACAGCGTTCCGGCAGGCCCCAACTCAATGTGCCGCCATGGTCGCAGGATGAACGATAGCTGAGGTTGATATGTGAGCGCTGGATGACTCGGATCTGGGTTTCCTCGGCGATGCCCGACGAGTGGGCAATGTAGTGACGAACACCCATGTCGTCGAGTCGCCGGCGCAGTTCAGTGAAGAAGCGGGCGCGTTCGGCGTGTTCCTTGTAGCGCTCGCCATCCATGTTGCCCAGAAAGGATACATCGTATTCGAAAAAAGCCGGATCGCGCATCTGCTCCAGAGTTTGACCATGGAGGTTGAAACAGCGCGTCCAGACTGCGTTCGGATTGTAGATCTTGATCGGCGCGAACGCCCAGGTCGGTTGCATGGTGTGGCTGGCGTAGATATCAAGCGGCCGCAGCAGGCGGAACAGCGCCAGCCGGCGTCGGCGGATGCCCATATGCCATGGCGCATCACGGTCGATGCCGATTACCGGCACCCCGGCGGCACGCAGGCGACGGTGCAAGGCGACCGCCCGCAATGGTTGGCGGACTCCTTCATACAGATTGACGATCGCGGCCTCGCAGCGCGCAGCGAGTTCCGGCGGTGGCGCCCATTCGTTCTCGACTACACGGTAGCCGAGATTCTCGAACGCTTCCTTGAGCGGCGCGAAGCCCTTGCGAAAATTGAACAGGATGGTGTCGCGGGTCATGTGCCGGACCCCGCCAGTCTTGCCGTTGCCGCCACCAGGCGAACCACACGTTCGGCAAATGCGGCTGTGGAGAATTTCTGCAAGTGCGCGGCGGCGGCAACCGGGTCGGGCTTGAATGGCTTCACTGCCAGTCGCGTCAGCAAAGTGTCGAAGCCGACACCGTTATCATTACGCGGGTCGGTGTAGAAAAGTCCGGTAACGTCGCCGGCGACGGTCTCGGTAAATGGTGGCGCATCGACGGCGATCACGGGTAGTCCGCAAGCCTGAGCCTCGATGATGTTGAGGCCGAGGGCCTCCTTTTCCGGCAGGCCGGTGAGCAGATAGTCGAGTTGCCGGTAAGCGGTGGCCACATCCGCCTGCTGTCCCCAGAAGCGGACACGGTTCCGGATCGGCGCCAGAGCTTGCCGCAGATCGCGCACGGAGGCGTAACCGCCATTACCGAACACCTCCAGCCGGAAGGCGGGATGCCGCGCCAGCACCGGCGCGAGAACGCTGAACAACAATGGAAATTGCTTGATTGGCGTCAGGCGGGAAACGATGCCCAGAGCGATGCCATCGCCGCGCGCGAAAGGTGGGTGCGGGCGCAAGCGCTCGATCGCCGGCTCGAACACACCGAACAGCCGGTCACGCAGCTTGCGCCGGTCCCAGTCGTAGCACGATCGCCGGCGCAGTTGCCGGTTCCCGCAGCGTGCCGAGAGGTCGGCGACGCCGTACAAGGGCTCGTCGTGTGTATGTGTGATTCCAGCGGCATGAAGGCTGGCAAGCACGTGACCGGACACCGGCACCACCAGGTCGTATGGCCTTAGTGATGCGGGATCGCGCCCGTAGAGCGGCATGTGCGCAAAACAGGTCAGCAGGTGTCCGGCGGCGCGCAGCGGCGCAATCTGCGCTGCTGTTGCAGGCGTTTGGAATACCAGCCAGCCGCGGCCCCCGACCGGCAGATACGACGCCAGTGCCGCGGCCAGAGCATCTGGACCGGATATGCCGACTACCGTGGTGCCGGGCGGCAGTTGTTCGCGCCAGCGACCGATCGCCGCCTCCGCCGCAAACAGCACGGTGCGTATGCCGATGGCGTCCAGGGCGCGGGTGAAGAACTTGGTGTAGACCTCGCCGCCGCCCCAGCCGGTCTGCAGGTTGACCTGGTAACACGTTCCGTTCATGTCAGGCGAACAGACCCTTCAACCGATGGCGGGCGATGCGGCGCCGCTGCGGCCATTCGACCGCATTACGCCACAGCAGGGCAAAGATCGCCTCCTGGCGCAGGCGGCGATAGTACGAGCGCCGCAACATGGTCGACGACATCTTGCGCAGCTTGTGGAATATCGACAGTGCGCCGTCAACGAGCTGCCAGCGGATCAGCCGCTGCAATTCCGGATCGTCGGCAGCGTCGGCCAGCAACTCGTCCAGACCAAGTGCGTTATGGATGGAACTGTCGACGATCGCGGCCAATCGCTCATCGAGCTGATCGGGCTGCAGGCGGCGAACACGTTGCCGGTAGTGGTAGCCGGGTGTCGGCGCGTAGGCGACCCGCTGCGCGGCCATGAAGGCCCGGGTCGTCCACAGGACGTCCTCATGAATCAGGCCCGGCACGAAGCGCAGGCCGAGGCGGTCGATGAAGTCGCGGCGATAGAGTTGCAGCCAGACCATGTGCAGGAAAGTTTTTTCGCCCAGGCGTTTGCGCAGCACTTCGCGGCCGGCCATGACCGCGGTCGTCAGGTCATCCGTATAGATTGGGAAGTCGGCCTGACGACCTTCGAAGTGGTACAGGCCGTTGCCGTGCGTCATATCGAGGCCGTGGGTCTGGGCCAGGGTGAGGAGATCGCGGTAGTAGCCGGGCTCGATGAAGTCGTCCGAGTCGGCAAATGCCACATATTCCCCGCGCGCGTGATCGATCCCGGTGTTGCGGGCCGCGGAGAGCCCGCCATTCTCCTGGCGGATGACACGCATTCGGGGACAGCTTGCGGCGTAGCGCGCCAGGATCTCCGGGCAGGCGTCGGTGGAGCCGTCGTCCACGACGATGACTTCCATGCCGTCCAAGTCCTGGGCAACGATGCTGCCGAGGAACCGGTCGAGAAACGGCGCGACGTTGTAGACCGGGATGACGAGACTCAGGACGGGAGAGGGCTTGGGCACATCAAGCGGCATGTTCGCGATAAAGGAAATAGACGTTCTTGCGCATGCAACTGAAGTCCAGCGAAAAGCCCTCGGCAATGAGCCAGCCAAGAATCTCGGAAACCCGGCGATTGCCGAGCACGTGCGGATGGGTCTCGATGCAGATCTTGCGTACCGGCGTCAGATCCATGTTCGAGAAGAACTCGTACTCGCCACCCTCGATGTCGACGATCAGGAACGTGGGGGCGATGCGGCGAATCTCTTCATCGCGGTCGACTTGCGGCACCAAAATCGCTTGTGCATCCGCCGAACCGCGGATCAGCGACGAGGCCCAGTAGTCCTTTTCGAGAAAGAACTCGCGCTCGCCGGCCCCTGCGCCGAGCATCGCATTGATGACGGTGGGGGCGACTCCGTTGAGGTCATGGACATGACGGATCACGGCCATCAACTGTGGATTGGCTTCGTAGGCGAAGACCCTGTCGTTGCCGACGGCACGAGCGCACAGTGCCGAGAGAAAGCCGATGCCAGCGCCAACTTCCATGACGACGTCGCCCGGCTCGATCTTGAGCTGAACGAGTTCCGCCTCCTTGCTTTCGTAACCGCCGAAGAAAATGTCCTTTTGTATCGGACGCGTAATTGCCGGATGCCTGAGCGGCAACCGCACGCCGCGATTGTCCGCATAGGCCGGAACGCCAAAGCGCCAGCGCAGTCGCTTGAGCCGCTTTTCGGCTTTGCCACCCTGTTTAAACATCCACTCCCTTTCTATGCCCGCACATCATGACGACTCAGCCAGACCAGCAATACGACGAAGGTGTAAGCCAGTCGGCGCGATGACCGGCCGGCTTGCGCCGCAGACCATAGCTGGCGTACTGCTGTAGCGTCCAGAAATGGCGCAAGCTCTTCGCAGCGGCCGACGCAATTGTCGCAGACCTCGAGCCACTGCCGGCTGAAATACTCCCGCAAGGGTACCGAAAAGCCGTGTTTCGCCCGGTTCCATACCGTTTCGGGCAGGCTGCGACGGGCGATGTCCAGCAGCAGGGACTTGGCGCCGCCAGCCGTATGGACCTCCGGTGGAAGATGCAGCACGGCATCGAGCACGGGCCGGCCAAGCATGGGCACCCGGACTTCCAGGCTGTGGGCCATGCTGGCCCGGTCCGTCTTCACCAGACAGTTCTCGGACAGGTAGGTCCATAGGTCCGCCCGCATCAGCGTGGCCGTGTCCATGCGGCCACCGAGTTCGCCGAGCAGGTCGAGCCAGAGGCCCAGGGTGCGCTCGGGACGAGCTGCGACGGCGATCTCCGGCGCCAGATAGCGGGCCAGGTTCTTGCGCCCGGGCCAGGGTCCCAGTTCCACGCGCCGGTAGTGGAGCAGTTCCTGCCCCCAGAGGCTGCGGCGCAGCAGGCTCGCCGGCAGAAAGTCAGTCGTGACGAGACGGCGAAGCAAAGGCTGCCAGAATTTCCGTGCATGCCGGTCCTCGGTATCCAGGAAGCGCGGGTAGCCGCAGAACAGCTCGTCTCCGCCGTCGCCACTGATGGCGACGGTCACGTGCTGACGCGTTAGCCTCGACAGCGCATGGGTCATGACATACGCCGGGTCGGCCAGCGGCTGGTCGAGGTCGCCGATCGCAGCGGCGAATGCTTCGCCCGTGATCGTCGGTGCTTCTAGTTCGTGGTGCTCGCAGCCGAATTGGCGCGCGACGATGCGGGCGTGCGGCGATTCATCGAAGCCCTCGTTGGCGAAGCGCAGGCTGAAGGTCTTGAGGGGATGCACACGGGCTTCCGCCATGTAGCGCACCATGAGACTCGAATCGATGCCTCCGGAAAGGAAGGCGCCCAGGGGCACGTCGGCCACCAGTTGGCGCCGCACGCTTTCCTTGAGCGCCGCGTCCATGCGGGCGACCAGGGTCTCGCGGTCGTCGTTGCAGGGTGCGGATCGCGGGATCGACCAGTGACGTGCGGTTTCCAGCTTGCCGGTAGCGGCATCGAAGCGCAGCAGGTGGCCTGGCGGCAGCTGGCCGACGGCGCGAACGAAGGTATGGGGTGCCAGCGGCGTCTGGAAGGCCAGATAGTCGCGCAGCGCCTCCGGATCAAGCCGGCGCGGGAAGCCCGGCAGCGCCAGGAAGGGCGCCAGCGTTGAAGCGAACACCAGACCGCCGTCGATGGCTGCGTACATGAACGGCTTGATGCCCAGCGGGTCGCGGGCGGCGAAGAGCCGGCGCTCGCGTGCATCCCAGACGGCGAAGGCGAACATGCCATCCAGGCGTTCGAGCAGCGCCTCGCCCCAGGCGGCATGGCCGTGGAGCAGCACTTCGGTGTCCGAGCGGGTGGCAAAGCCATAGCCCTTCGCTTCCAGATCCCGGCGCAGCTCGGCAAAGTTGTAGATCTCGCCATTGAAGACGATGGTGTGGCGACCGTCCGGCGATGTCATCGGTTGGTGGCCGCCGGCCAGATCGATCACGGCCAGCCGCGCGTGGCCCAGGACGGCTTCGCCCAGGTTCAGCACCGACTGCTCGTCGGGCCCGCGCAGGCGCATTGCGGCAAGGGCCGGCGCCGCGTGTTCGCGCCAGCGGGTGCCGATGAAGCCGAGAATGCCGCACATGGCCTAGCGCTCCGCCGCCAGCTGCTCGTAGGCGGCGATGACGCTGCCCGTTGCAAAGGCGGAAAGATCGGCTTTCGCCGTATCGATCGGGATGGCCAGGCCGCCGGAAATTGCCTTCGCCAGTGCGGCGACATCGCCACAGGGCACGAGGCACTCCGGAAAGGCCGCCAATATCTCCCGCGGCCCCGACGGGCAGTCCGTGCTTATGGCGGGTGTGCCGCAGGCGAGGGCCTCGATCAGTACGTTGGGCAGTCCCTCGTGGTCGGAGCAGAGAACCAGCAGGTCGGCGCCGGTGATCCAGGGGTAGGGATTGGTCTGGAAGCCGGCGATGCGTACTCGCCCGGCCAGGCCCCGCGCCTCGATCATCGCCTGGAGCCTGGGATCGGCGGCGGTCAGCAGCACCAGTTGCCGGTCGGTGTCGAGGCGCGTCCAGGCGTCCAGCAGCAAGTCGTGGCGCTTCTGGGGCGAGAAGCGGCCCACGTGCAGCACATAGGGCCGGGCGGGCCAATCGGCGGCAAAGTCAGCCGCGGCGGCACGCCGGATCGCCTCGAAATCGAAGGGATTGGGGATGGTTTCAATGCGGCCCTCGATGCCGATCCGGTTGCGCAAATCGGTGGCGACACCGGCGGAGACGGCGACGAGGGGTCGTGCGCCGTAGAGCCGGCGATAACGGGCCAGGCGTCGGCGGGCCTTGGCGGGATTGCGGGCAGCGAGCTTGTCGATCTCGGCGCCGAGGGTATTGGCAATCCGGCACCAGTGGCGGGGAAGGTTGGCCAGCGTGGTGACCTCGTCGGCGAACGGCAGGGTGGATACCAGGAGGTCATGGCGCGTCGACAAGTGGCGGGCGAGTCGGCGCGCCAGGAACCGCTTGCCAAGCCAGCCGGTCGACGCGTTGGCAGTCAGGGTAGATATCTTCACGCCTTGAGGCGGTTGATGTTCGAGGCGATTCTCCAGCAGCACGATTTCGACGTCGTGCCCCTTTGCCGCCAGACCTGCCGTCAGTTTGACTACGGCCTTCTCGGCGCCGCCACCGGCGAGGTTGGTGACCACGAAGACGAACCTCATCGCGGCCGGGGCGGGTGGTCCATCAGCGCCCGCGCCACTGCCGCGAAGACGGTGTCGACTGGAATGTCCGCCATCGCGGCCGACTCGTTGCAGTCTTCGCGAGTGGCCGGGTGATCAATCGGATAGGCGCAGGGATGCTCAAGCGGCCCGGTCAGGCCGGAAGACGAGATACAGTGGTAGAGGGCGACGAGAGGAATGTCGAAGGCGCTCATGATGTGGGTGGGGCCGGTGTCGACGCCGACGTAGAGATCGGTAAGCGTCATCAGCGCCGCGGTTTCCCGCAGGCTCAGCGTGCCGGCAAACAGCGCGGCGCGTTGGCCGAGATGTTGTCTCAGCCAGCCGGTGCGTTCATGTTCCTCCGGACCACCGTAAATCAGAAATCGCGCTTGCGGCCAGCGGGACGAGATGTGATCGCATAGCGCGGCGAAGTTCTCGATCGGCCAGTCGCGGTAGGACTTGGTGGCGAAACTGGCCACCTGCAGGCCGACCAACGGCCGGTTGGTGCCGATGCCGGCGGCCGTCAGGCGGCGGACCGCACTGGCGGTTTCGCTGTCGGTGACCTGGAAGGCGATGCGCAGACCGGCCGGAGGAATTCCCAGCGCAGCCGGCAGCCGGAGCAACTGGCGAACGGCGTGCTCGCTCTGGAACGCTGGTTTAGGCACCGCCCGGAACAATTGTCGATTCAGTTTCTGGTCCGCCTGCTCGAATGCCACCACTCTCTTTGCGGTACGTAACGCATAAGCGACCAGCGCCTCGTCGAAGCCGAAGACGAAAGCCAGATCGAATGCCTTGGCACCCAGCCAGCCGCGCCAGCTGGCGCGGCCTTTGGTGATGGCGCTAACGTGATGCACAAAGGGCAGATGCTCGAAGACTTCGGCGCGCTTGGGGTGGCCGAGCACGGTAATGCGGGCGCCAGGATACGCCGTTGCCACGGCCCGGATTGCCGGCGTGGCGAACAGGGTATCGCCGATGCGCGAGACAGCGATGAACAGGATGTTGGCAGGCGGCGGCTCGATGACAGCCATTCCTACTCCTCCGGCAGGGCGAACTCGAACAGATAGTCGGGGAAGGAATACTCGATCGGGGAAACGCCGAGGCGCCAGGCGACCTTCTTGATTGCCCCACGGATGCCGCCGATGGGCTTGACCAGATGATAGGCAGTCAGGCGCAGCCCGATGCGACGGCCGATTTCAATCGCCATGGTTGGCGTAAACCAGGCCATGTGGTCGAGGTTCACCACCATGACGCCTTGGCGGAAAAATTGACGAACGAACTTGCGGCTGAAGGGATTCGGCGTTGCCGCGAAAATACGGCCGCTAGCGGTCAGGTGACGCTTGGCGAAACGGAGCAGAGCCGAGGGATTATCCACGTGCTCCATGACGTCGCCGATGAAGATGGCATCGAAACGCTCGCCCAGATCGAGTTCCGACGTCGCGTCGACGCAGCGGACATTGAAGCCGCGGGCATTCAGCTCCGCGACCAGGGGTTCGAGGATGTCCAGACCCAGGCAATATCCGGCCGCTTTGGCGATACGGCCGTGGCGCCAGCCCGGTTCGTCGAAGTAGCGGGCGCTATGGGAGACGACGCCGATGTCGAGGACCCGCTTGCCGGCGATTGCACGTTCGACGAATCCGGTCAGGTCCGTGTCGGTGTGAACCTTGCGCAAGGCAGGCAGGAGGACACGCGCTTCGGCCTTGGCGGCGCGGTTGTTGGGGTCGTCGGAGATGCGGGTCCAGTCGAAGTTCATTTGGTCTCCTGCACGGCACGGAACACCGTTTCCATGCGGCCCAGCATGGCCTCGCGGGAAAAGCGGGCCAGGGCCTTCTGTCGCGCGGCGGCGCCGAGCCGGGCGCCGAGTTGGGGATCGGCCGCCAGCCGCGCCAAGGCGGTGGCCAGGGCTGCCGGGTTCTTCGGCGCCACGACCAGCGCCGTCTCGCCGTCGCTGACTGCTTCGAGGATCGCGCCCACGGGCGTGGTGACGATCGGCAGACCCGCGAACATGGCCTGGAGCACTGCCTGGGGGACGCCCTCGTTGGCGTAGGAGGGCAGGCAGAAAATGTCCAGCGCCCGCAACCAGTCCTCGGGCCGGTCCTGCTGGCCCACCAGGCGCACGCGGCCGGCGAGACCCAACGCGGCCACCTTTGCCTCGATTGGACCGCGCATGGGTCCTTCGCCGACGATCAGGAGGTTCCAATCCGGCCAGTCCAGGCTGGCAAAAGCGTCGAGCAGGTGCAGGTGTCCCTTCCAGCTGCGCAGGGTCGCGACAATGCCCAGGTAATG
The DNA here is from genome assembly GCA_035654135.1 of Rhodocyclaceae bacterium. Classification (GTDB taxonomy): domain Bacteria; phylum Pseudomonadota; class Gammaproteobacteria; order Burkholderiales; family Rhodocyclaceae; genus Fen-999. The sequence goes on from DASRXN010000037.1 coordinate 16,719, forward strand.
GCCGTCGGGATCGAGCCCCAGGTCCTTGCGGGCAGCGGCTTGGTCGCCGGGGCAGAATCGGGCGGGATCGATGCCGGTTGGCACCGAGCTGATTCGTTCGGCGGGGACACTGTTATGAGTGATTAGCGTTTGTCGCAAGACTTCGCCGGTAGTGACTACATGAGCGACTGCGCCATTGTAGAGCCAGCGACTGGCGGCATTCTTCGGGATCGGCGCCGAGATATGGCGCGTGCGCACGATCGGCGGCGGCTGGCGCAATGTCTTGCAGGCGAGCGCAGCGAGCCAGGAATCGGTGGAGCTGTGGGTATTGACCACGTCGGCCGGATGGGCGGCCAGCCATCGGCGCAGGGCCAGCATGCCGGGCAGCCGCTTCCTGCCGATGGGCAGAGCGGTCACGGGGATGCCACGGCGTTGGGCCTCGGCGTGGATGCGGGCCTCGGGCGGACAAAGGATGACCACCTCGTGGCCGCGCTCGAGCATGCCCTTCGATTCTTCGAGGATGCGGATTTCCTGACCGCCCCAACCACAAGAGGCTTCCGTGTGCACGATTCTCAAGCTGCGTTCTCCGTGAATTGCAGGCGATGGAGTTGTGCGTAAGCGCCATTCTTGGCCAGCAGCTCCTCGTGCCTGCCGATCTCGACGATGCGTCCCTGGGACAGCACGGCAATGCGATCGGCCCGCTCGATCGTGGATAACCGATGTGCGATCACCAGCGTCGTCCGGCCCGTCATGAGCTCGTCCAGCGCTGCCTGCACCTGTCGCTCGGATTCGTTGTCGAGCGCCGATGTCGCTTCGTCGAGGATCAGAATCGGCGCATCCTTGAGAATGGCGCGGGCGATGGCAATACGCTGACGTTGGCCACCCGACAGGCGCGCGCCATGCTCGCCGATCTTGGTGTCGAAGCCTTGCGGCATTGCGCGTATGAATTCGAGTGCATGGGCAGCGTGAGCTGCGGCGTCGATCGCTTCGGACGTGGCGCCGGCCATGCCGCCGTAAGCAATATTCGCTGCCACCGTATCGTCGAACAGGAGTACTTCCTGGCTAACCAGGGCGATGTTGGCGCGCAGGCTGGAGATGGTCAGACTACTGACATCGTGGCCGTCTATTCGAATGGCTCCTGCCGTCGGGGCGAAGAATCGTGGCACCAGGCCGGCAAGGGTCGTCTTGCCGCCGCCGGACGGCCCGACCAGCGCTACGGTTTCCCCGGCGCGAATGACAAGATCGACGCCGGACAATGCCTTGCGCTCCGCGCCGGGATAGGCGAACTCGACGCCTTCAAACGCCACCTCGCCCCGGGTACGACCGAGCGACTCGGTGCCTTCATCAGTTTCCGGTTGCTCGTCGAGCAGTTGGAAAACGCTTTCTGCGGCGGCCAGCCCGCGTTGCAGCGGCGCGTTGATGTCAGCCAGGTGTTTGAGCGGGGCGATCAGCATCAGCATGGCGGTGATGAAGGAAACGAAACCGCCGACGGTGGTGCCGGAAGACTGCGACTGCATCAGCGCCATCCAGATCACGACAGCGACCGCGACGGCGGCCAGCATCTGCACGATCGGTACCACGGCCGCCGCGGCAATGGCCTGCCGCATGGCATAGCCGCGCATGGCATTGTTGATCTTGCCGAAGCGGGCAACCTCCTGAACCTCGCCGCCGAAGACCTTGACGACCTTCTGGCAGTGAATCGTTTCGTACAGTGCCTGATTCATCGAGGCCATGCCCGCCTGGGCAGCACGACTCTGTTCGCGCAGGCGGTTGCTGAAGGTGCGCATGACCAGTCCGGCGAAAGGAATGATGGCCAGGCTGATCAAAGTGAGTTGCCAGTTGAGGTACAGCAGCCAGGCAGTGAGGCCGAGTACGCTCAATGTGTCGCGGACGCCGACGGTGATGACGGTCGTGGCCGCCGAGGAAACTCCCGCGACATCGTATGTGATCTTGGTCACCGGGATGCTGGTGGCGTGGCCAAGGTGGTAGGCGCCAGGCAGGCGAACCAGGCGGGTGAACATTTCGCTGCGCAGGTCGGCGATCACGCGGTTGGCCACCCAGGAAAAGGCGTAGGAGGAAAAGTAGCCGAGAACCCCGCGCACCGCGAAGATTGCGATGACCGCCAGCGGTGCGAGATAGAGGTCATCGCGCGCCGGACCGGAGAAACCCTGGTCGAGCAGCGGCTTCATCAGGGCTGGAAACAGTGGCTCGGTCGCTGCGACGCCGATCATCACCAGCATGGCCAGCACGAACGCCTTCCAGTAAGGCCGTACGTAACCGACGAGGCGCCAATAGGTCTGACTGCTGGTGGGAGGAGACTGGGTCATCGAATGGGGCTGCTTCCGGCTTCTCGCCGCCAACAGGGCATTATAGCCGACCGCTCCTTTGCCCTCAGGCGGCCAGCAGGTCCCGACAAGCCGCGAGTACCGACTCCACTGGCAGCGTCACCAGACAGTCGGAGACCTTGCTGCCACCGCAACCGTCGATGCCGCAAGGTCTGCAGCCGTAGTCGTTGTTGGCGATGACCCTCTGCCTGGCGGTCCAGGGGCCCCAGAGATTGTCCCCGGATGGCCCGAAGAGGGCGACCACCGGGGTCTGCATTGCTGCCGCAATGTGCATCGGCGCCGAATCGACGCCGACGAATAGCCTCGCCCGAGCGGTCAATGCCGCCAATTGCTTGAGTGATAGTCGGCCGGCGAGGCTGAGGGCCGGTTGTGTCAGCCGTGCCTGAATGGCCTCGATCATCGCCAGCTCGCCGGAGTCGGGCCCAGCGGTCAGCAGCACCGGCCATCCATCGGCTTGCAAACGACCGATCAGCTCGGCCATTTTCTCGGCGGGCCAGCACTTGAACTGCCAGCGCGAGGCTGGGTGGACGTGGACAAATCCTTTGCTGGAAAGCTTGAGCGGGCCGAGCAGGGCGTCGACTTCCAGTTCGGCTTCGATGCCGGGCACCATGACCAGCCGGCGTTCATCCATTTGCGGGTACAAACCCAGGCGGCGCAAGGCATCGAGATTCGTCTCGACCACATGGCGTCCACCGGCCCGTGGTTGCCGAACCAGGTGAGTGAAACTTCGGCGCCAGAACTTGCCGCGGCCACGCACCTCGGCTGCGACACTCCAGCGCGCATCGCTCAGGCGGGTGATCCAGGCGCCGCGCCAATGTTCCGTGAGGTGAATGACCAGGTCGTAGCGACGTGCCCGCAGATCCCTTAGCAGGGCGGCTTCGCGGCTGATCTGGGCAACCAGCCCCAAGCGCTTCCATTGCCGATCGATGACAAACAGTTGGGCAAGCGCGGGATGCAGCGACAGCATCTCCGCGGTATCGGCATAGACTAGCGCATCGACCTCGATCTGGGGCGCGCGATTCTTGAGCACGGACAGCACAGGGGAGGCCAGCAGCACGTCGCCGTGATGGCGCAACTTGATGACCAGCGCACGCCGCAACTCGTGCAAGGGAAGGGGGTCGGGGACCATGGAGCTATTTTGCCAGAGTGGCTGCGCCCAGCAGCGTGGCGTACAGCCTCGACAGCTGCCGGACCATGGTGTCCAGCCCGAGGTGCTCGACGCTGGCCCGAACGACTGAAGGATCCGGTCGGCCGGGGCCGGTCAAGGTGTCCAGGTGTTCCGCCAGGCGTTCCCGATCCATTGCCTCGCAGACAAAGCCGTTTTCGCCCGGCTGGAGCAACTCTGCGGCGCCGCAAGTGCTGGATGTCACGACCGGCAGGCCGCATGCGAGGGCTTCGAGTGCGGCATTGGGCATTGGGTCGTAGATGGTAGGGAGGGCGAAGCAGTCGGCAGCGCCATAGAACGGCCGCACGTCCTTTCGGCCACCGAGAAAATGCACGCGATCTGCCACGCCCAGCTTGTTGGCCAGAAGGCGCATATCCTTTTCCTTGCGGTCGCGGCCGACAATCAGCAGCAGCGCGTCCCGGTGTTTCATGCGTGCCAGCGCATGCAGGAGAGTGGGAATGCCCTTGCGCTCGAAGCCCGAGCCAACGAACAGGATGACCGGACTCGAATCGGAAATGCCGAGCATTTGCCGAACCTCGCCGCGATGCACTTCCCTCAAGCGTGGATGGAAATCATCGAGATCGACACCGTTGTAGATCACATGGAGCTTTTCGGTGGCGACGCCGAAGCGGTCGGCGATGTCGTCACGCACCATCCGCGAGTTGCAGATCACCGCCCGGAGGTCGGGATGTCGGAACAGGGCGGTTTCTGCGGTCTGCGTGTAGCGATGCCAGGGCAAAAGCGCCGTTGCGAGTTTCGTCATGCCGCCGCGCGCCTTGGCGCGCAGCTCAAGCCAGGTAGCGTGTACGCCGTCGCCGGCGCGGTAGACGTGGCAGCCCGGAATGCGCTCGTGACTTTGTACCAGATCGAAGCGGCCGGAGCCGATGATCCGCTGCACGCAATGCGCGAAGCCGGCGTCGCGCCAGGTGCGGCCCAGGAAGAACGGATTGCAGCGCAGGAAGCCGTGGCCAGCTTCATCATGCCAGTTACGGGCGATGATTGTGACGTCGGTACCTTGAGCGCGCAGGGCTGCCAGTGCCCGTTCGACAAAGCGCTCGGCACCACCGAAGGGTGTGTACTGCTGACGAACCAGAGCGAGCTTCATGGCTGGGCCGGATTCTATCCCTAGTTGTTACCCCTGTTATCCCACGGCCTGCGCTGCCGAAGGTGTCATTCATGGCGGTACGTCAATGCCGAAAATGGCATCCGATGGCGAAAAGCATCTGACAATCTCAGGCGATATTTCTTATTAGACAGTGACTTATGGACTGCCGGCAGGCTGGCACGGTGCTTGTATATAGTCAGCCAGAAGCCGCCGTTGGCCGGGCGTAAATCCCCCCCGATTTCACAGTATCCGGCCGTCGGCAGTTCGCATTCAAACCTGTTCATGGCGTGGGCGGAAATATTAGCCAAGGGCGAGATGCGACGCGGGACGTCTCCTTCCTCCGCTGTCCCGCGGCTGGCAGGTGGCATTGCGACCGGCGGCGGTTTCTTTTTTTCCTTATTCAGATCTCAACGCTTCGACCGGATCGAGACCGGCCGCCCGCCGTGCCGGCAGCACGCCGGCCGCGAGGCCGATCACCACTGCCACCGCCTCGGCGATGATCACGAACGACCACGGGGTGTGCACGGGCAGCGCAGGGAAGACCAGATGCAGCAATTGGGCAAAGCCGATGCCCAGCAGCAGGCCGGCGATGCCGCCGATGGCCGCCAGCGCCACCGCCTCACCGAGGAAAATGCCGAGGATGGTACGTTCCGGCGCGCCGATGGCCTTGAGCAGGCCGATCTCGTTGGTGCGCTCGGTGACGGCGATGGTCATGATGGTGACGATGCCGACGCCACCAACCAGGAGTGAAATGCCGCCCAGCGCGCCGACGGCGGCGGTGAGGATGTCGAGGATCTTGGACAGCGTGCGCAGCATGTCCTCCTGCGTCGTCAGCGTGAAGTCTTCGCGGCCGTGGCGTGCCGCCAGGACTGACTTTACGGCGTCGGCCACCTTCTTCGTCTCGACGCCCTCGCGGTAGGAAAGGTTGATGCGCATCAGGCCATCGCGGTTATAGAGCTCCAGCGCGCGCGCGATTGGGATATAGGCCATGTCGTCAAGGTCGATACCGAGGAACTGCCCCTTGGGCTCCATCACGCCGATGATGCGGAACTGCATGCCGCCGATGCGCAGGCGCTGTCCCTGTGCGGAATCCGTGCCGAACAATTCGTTCTTCAGCTTTGGTCCCAGCACGGCCAGCGCGCGGGCGTTCTCCATCTCTTCCTGCGGCAGGAAATTGCCGACGCCGACGGTCAGTTTCGATACCTCGCGCATTGCCGGGCCGGTGCCGTAGACCATGGTGCGCCGCACGCGGCCATTGGCCGAGACTTCCGAGTTGCCCCAGACGATAGGCGTTACCGCAACGATGTCGGGCACTTTCTCTAGCGCCCGTGCGTCGTCCATGGTCAGCAGGCGCACGGTGGTCTGCAAACCGCCAGGCCCGCCGCTAGCGGCTGTCTTGCCGGGCGCGATCTCGATCACGTTGGTGCCGAACTGGGTAAACTCGGCGAGCACGAAACGATGCACGCCCTCGCCGATGCTGGTCAGCAGGATCACCGCGGCGATGCCGACCGCGATGCCGAGCAGAGTCAGGAAGCTGCGCAGCCGATGGGCCGTCAGCGAGCGCAGCGCCAGGGTGGTGAGGTCCTGCCAGCTCATGGTCAGCGTTTGGCGAGCGCCTGCACCGGATCGAGCCGTGCTGCCCGGTTGGCCGGCATGACGCCGAACAACAGTCCAGTAACCAATGCCGTGGCCAGGGCGGCGATGACCGCCCAGACCGGCGCATGGGCCGGCAGGGTCGGGAACGTCAGCCTTAAAACGAAGGCGCCCCCCTGGCCGATCAGGTAGCCGAGTACCGCACCCGCCGTCGAGAGCAGCGCCGCCTCGGTGAGGAAGGCGTTGCGGATGGTGTGCCCCGGTGCGCCGAGCGCCTTCATCAGGCCGATTTCGCCGGTGCGCTGGGTCACCGCCACCAGCATCACGTTCATCACCAGGATGCCGGCCACCGCCAGGCTGATGCCGGCGATGCCGGCGACGCCGTAGGTCAATACGCCGAGGATGCGGTCGAAGGTGGCGAGCACGGCGTCCTGGGTGATGACCGTTACGTCTTCCTCGCCATCGTGGCGGGTCTTGATGATCTCGGCCGCCTCGGCTTTGGCCGCCAGGATCGACTCACGACCCTTTGCCTCGACCAGGATGCGGAACAGCGTGTTGGTGTTGAACATCGCCTGGGCGGCCGAGACGGGCAGGACGATCACCTCGTCGGCATTCATGCCCAGCCCCTGGCCCGATTGGGCCATGACGCCGATGACGCGGTAGCGGCGATCGCCGACGCGGATCATGCGGCCGACCGCCGGCTCGGCGCCGAACATTTCCTCGCGCACCTTGGCGCCGAGGATGGCTACCGACGACGACAGCCCGGTGTCGCCGGCCGGCAGGATGCGGCCTTGCGCCACGGTGAGGCCCCGGATCAGGAAGTAGTCGGCGGTGGTGCCGACGACGGTCACGTCCTTGAGCTTGCCGCCGTAGGCTGCCTCGGAGGTGCCGATGGTCAGCGGCGCCGTGCGCAGCACCGAAGGTGCTCGGGCGATGGCGTGAGCGTCGCCCACGGTCAGGTCGCGCGGCGTGCCGGTGATGGCGTTGGCAGGATTGAAGCCACCGGTCTCCGAGCGGCCCGGCAGGACGATCACCAGGTTGCTGCCCAGCGACGAAAACTCATTCACCACATAACGCCGCGCGCCGTCGCCGAGTGCCGTGAGCATCACCACCGCGGCGACGCCGATGCTCATCGCCAGCACCATCAGGAAGGTGCGCAGCGGATAGCCGGTGGCGGAACCGGCGGCAAAGCGCAGGACGTCGGCCGGGCGCATCAGCGGGCCCCCGTGTCTTCCACCTTGCTGCCGTCCTGCATCATCACGCGCCGGCGCGCCCGGCCGCCGAGCACGGGATCGTGGGTGACGACGATCAGGGTCACGCCGCCGGCATTGAGCCCTTCGAGCAGGCTCATGACATCCTCGCCGGTGGCGCGGTCGAGGTTGCCGGTCGGCTCGTCGGCGAGCAACATGGCCGGCCGCATGATGGTGGCGCGGGCGATGGCGACACGCTGCCGCTGGCCGCCGGAAAGCTGGTCCGGACGGTGGCTGGCGCGATCCGTCAGGCCGTAGTTGGCCAGCGCCGTGGTCACGCGCTGTGCGCGTTCGGCGGCAGGGATGCCGGCCAGCATCATCGGCAGCGCGACGTTCTCGGCGGCGGTGAGGCGCGGCACGAGATGGAAGCTTTGAAACACGAAGCCGATGCGCTCGCGGCGCACGCGCGCCTGCTCCTCGGCCGAGAGCGTGGTCACGTCGCGGCCTTCCAGCCGGTAGGTGCCGGCGTTGGGCCGGTCGAGTAGGCCGAGCAGGTTGAGCAGCGTCGACTTGCCTGAACCCGAGGGCCCCATGATCGCCACGTATTCGCCCGCTTCGATCGCCAAGTCGAGCGCATGCAGCGCATGCACCTCGCTGTCGCCGAGCGTGAACACGCGCTCGATGGCGGAGAGTTCGATGAGGGACATCTATTTCTTCTTGTCGTCGACCGCTGCCCGCACGCCGGTCTTGACGCCTTCCTTCTCCAGCGAGGTGACGACGCGGTCGCCGGCATGCAAGCCGTCCAGCACTTCCGTGTATTCCCAGTTGGCGATGCCGGCCTTGATCACGCGCTCCTCGAGCCTGCCGGTCTCGCCGTTGAGCAACAGGACCTTGCTGCCTTCCTGGATGGCTGCCGTCGGCACGCGCAGCGCGTCTTCCTTCACCGCCAGCACGATCTCGACGTCGGCGCTGTAGCCGACCAGCAGGCCACCGATTTCGTCCGGCTTCACGAAGTCGACTTCCACGTCCACCGTGCGCGCCTGCTTCTCGACGGCCGTCACGTAGGGCGCCACGCGTTTCACCTTGCCCGGAAAGTCGCGCTTGGCGTAGGCGTCCATCTTGATCCGCACCGGCTGGCCGACCTTGATCTTCGGCGCGTCGATCTCGTCCATCGGCGCCTTGACGTAGAGACAGGACTCGTCGATCAGGTCGATGGCCGGCGGCGTCGGCACCCCCGGCGGCGAGGGCGTCGAGTACTCGCCCAGTTCGCCGACGATTTTCGCCACCGTGCCGTCGAAGGGTGCCACCAGCGCGACGCGGCGCTGCTCGACCCGGGTCGCCGCCAGCCGTGCCTGGGATTGGCTCACATCGGCCTTGGCGGTATCGCAGGAAGCATTTTTCGCGTCCGCTTCGGTGCGTGCCTGGTCTTCCTTCGATTCCGAAACGAAGCCCTGCTTTCGCAGGCGGGTGGTGCGCTCCGCCTCGCGCACGGCGTTCGCCGCCACCGTGCATGCCTCAGTGACCCGCCGGCGGGACAGTTCCAGCGCGGTGGTCGCGACCTCCTGTTGCGCCTTCTGGTCGTCGTTCCAGAGCTTGAGCAGCAATTGACCCTTTTTCACATGGTCGCCCTCCTTGACGCCGAGGTATTCGATGCGGCCGCCGAGGATGGTCGAGAGCTTGGTGCGCTGGCAGGCTTCCACCGAACCGGCGCGAGTGTTGGCGATCGAGGCTTCGACGCGGCCGCGATCGACTTCCTTGACGACGACGGCCAGGGGCTTGGGTCGGGTGAACCACCAGAGCGCGGCCGCGATGGCGACGACGATGGCGACGATGATCAGCAGGCGGGGCGAGAGGGATTTCATGGCCGGAAAATGCGAAAGCGATGCGCCGGATTCTACGCGCTCGTTACACCGCCCCCAGCCAGAAGGCCACGTCCATCTTCAGGAATTCGTCGTAGGGCACGTAGTGCGAGCCATCACAGGAGAAGGTGAGGCCGACGATACCGTTGAAGATGTTCAGCGTGCCGGTGCGCAGGTAGAAGGTCTCGTCGACGAACCGCAGTGAGCGCAGCGCGTCGAGGATGGCGCGGATGCGCTCCCTGGGCACTACCGCATTCGAGGGATACGGCTGCTTGCGGAAGGCGAGGCAGATGTCGGGGCTGGTCAGCGCCTTGATGTCGAGCAGGTGGTAGCGGAACGGGTCGTCCACTGTCCAATACACCGCGCGGCTGCTCGAAAAGTGCAGCATGATGTGGTGCATGCCGTGATCGACCATCAGTTCCTCGACGACGCCGAGCACGGTGTCGATGTTGCGGTCCATTTCGCTCTCGGCCCGCGTCTGGTGGAACACTGCGCCGCGAATGGCCGGGTCGCCGCGAATCTGCCGCCACTGGGTCTGCTCGTCGATGCTCTGGCGCGTCAGTGGCAGATCGTGCAGGAGGAAATCGGCGCCGACGAAGCCTAGCGCCTTGCCGGACTCGTCACGCACGATCTGGATCGCGGTCAGCCCCGGCCGCCGCTCGCGCAGCGTGATGTAGGCGCGCGAGAGCAGGAAGCCGGAGGCCGGCTGCGCCTCGCGCATGTAGGGGCGGTGCGAACGGTCGCGGCCGAAATCGGCCGCCTCGGCGCCCTTGCGGCCGACGTTGTCGGAGATCTGCACGCCGCTTCGGTCCATCACGTACAGGTAGCGGCAGTAGAGCACGGTGGCGAACATCCGGCCGAGCACTTCGTCGAGCTTTCCCCGCCGGTCCGGATCGCCCCACACTTCGGCGCAGGCGCGGGCGGCGCGGCGCAGCGGCTCCTCCAGCAGGCGCTTGAGTTCGGCACGCTGGCGGGCGACGACTTCCTGCAGCGAGTTCTTCGCCACGATCAGCGCGCGACCATCAGGCGCAAGCCCAGCGCCACGAAGATGCCCCCGGCGACGCGATCGAGCCAGGCGCCGAATGCCGGGTTGCGCGCGAGGCGCTCGCCGATGCTGCCGGCGAACCAGCCGATGGCGGCGAAGATGATCGCGGTCTCGACCGTGAACACGAGGCCGAGCTGCGCGATCTGCCAGCCGGCATGGCCACGCGCTGCTTCGACGAACTGCGGCAGGAAGGCGAGGAAGAACAGGATCACCTTGGGGTTGATGGCGTTGGCGACCAACCCCCTGACGAACAGCGCTTGCGGCTTGTCGTCGGCAGCGGCGTCCCGCGACGGCTGACTCTTGGCACGGGCATTGCGGATCGCCTGCACGCCCAGCCAGACGAGATAGAGCCCGCCCGCGATCTTCAGCGCGGTGAAGGCGGTGGGCGAAGTGGCGATCAGCGCGGAAACGCCGAGTGCCGCCAGCAGGGTGTGGTTGAGGCAACCGAGCGCGCAGCCCAGGCCGAAAGCAACGCCGGCCCGGCGGCCGCGTGCCATGCCCAGTGACAGCACCATGAGATTGTCCGGCCCCGGCGCGAGCGTGATCAGCACCGCGACGGCGAAGAAGGCGGAGAACTGCGGCAGCGAGAGCAGGAAGTCGGACGGCATGGTGCGTATTGTGACATCCCGGCCCCGGTAGAATCGCCGGACTCTTGTCGGCGAATCATTCCATGTCCCTGTTCCGGTTTGCCGGTGCCCTGATCCTCTGCATCGGCCTCGCCCACGCGGAAATCGTCGTGCGTGACGATGCCGGTGTTACCGTGCGCCTGCCGCAATCCGCGCGGCGCATCGTCAGCCTGGCGCCGCACGTCACCGAAACGCTCTTCGCCGCCGGCGCGGACGAGCGCCTGGTCGGCGCCGTCGAGTACAGCGACTACCCGGTGGCGGCGAGCAAGCTGCCGCGCGTCGGCAGCCATGCGCAACTCGACCTCGAAGCCATCGTCGCGCTGAAGCCCGACTTGGCCGTCGGCTGGGTCACGGGCAACAGTCCGGCGCATATCGCCAAGCTACGTGCGCTGGGCATCCCCGTCTATCTCGCCGAACCCGGGCGCATCGACGACGTGGCGACGACCCTCGAACGTTACGGCGAGCTGGCTGGTACCGAAACGACCGCGCGCGCGGCTGCCGCCAGCTTCCGCAATCGCCTGCAGGACCTGCGCGACCGCTACGGCGCGCGGCCGAAGGTGCGCACCTTCTACCAAATCTGGCAGCAGCCGCTGATGACCGTCGGCGGC
>DASRXN010000038.1:0-11285 GCA_035654135.1 Rhodocyclaceae bacterium
GAGACCAGCACTCCCGAGCGCACGAGGAAGGTTCCCAGCAGGCTCAGCGAGAAAGCGAGGACCGCCAGCAACAGCGTCCAACTCTTGAACAGGCCGCGCTTGTCGGTCACCGCCAGCGAGTGGATCAGAGCCGTGCCGACCAGCCAGGGCATGAAGGAAGCGTTCTCCACCGGGTCCCAGAACCACCAGCCGCCCCAACCCAGTTCGTAGTAGGCCCACCAGGAACCCAGCGCGATGCCCAGAGTGAGAAAGATCCAGGCGGCGATGGTCCATGGCCGCGACCAGCGCGCCCAGGCGGCATCGAGCTGGCCGGCGAGCAGGGCGGCGATGGCGAAGGCGAAGGCCACCGAGAAGCCGACGTAGCCCATGTAGAGCATGGGCGGATGGAACACCAGCCCTGGATCCTGCAGTAGCGGGTTGAGGTCGCGGCCGTCCTGCGCCGCCGGCAACAGCCGCTCGAACGGGTTGGAGGTGAGCAGGATAAACAGCAGCAGACCGCAGCCGACCAGCCCGAGCACGCCCAGCACGCGGGCGACCATCGCCTCCGGCAACTGGCGTGAAAACGTTGCCACGGCCAGCGTCCAGCCTGACAGCATCAGCATCCAGAGCAGCAGCGAGCCTTCGTGACCGCCCCATATCGCCGCCAGGCGATAGATCGTCGGCAGCTGTGAATTGGAGTGCTGGGCGACGTACTGGACCGAGAAGTCATTGGTATAGAAGGCCCAGCCCAGGCAGCCGAAGGCCGTGGCGATGAGCAGGAACTGCGCTTGCGCTGCTGGCCGGGCGATAGCAGTCCAGGCGGCGTTACCGCGCTGGGCGCCGGCGAGCGGCAGAATTCCCAGGACCAAAGCGACCAGCAGGGACAGGATAAGCGCGAAATGGCCGAGTTCAGGAATCATGGCTTTAATGTTTTCTGCGCTTTCTGCGCCTGTTCTACCGCGTGCTTCGCCTCGGGCGGCATGTAGTTTTCGTCGTGCTTGGCCAGCACCTCGGTGGCGGTAAAGTTGCCGTCGTCGCCCAAACGGCCCTGAACGACGGCGCCCTTGCCTTCCTTGAACAGGTCGGGAAGGATGCCCGTATAGGCGACAGGAATGTCCTTTGCCGTATCGGTGATGACGAAATGCACGGTCAGGTTATCGCGCCTGAGCGAACTTTCCCTGACCATGCCGCCGATGCGGAAGGCCTTGCCCTTCGGCGCCTTGCCGGCGGCGACCTCGCTGGGCGTGACGTAGAGGGCGATGTTGCTGTCGAGTGCGTTAAGCACGAGGGCGGCGGCAATGCCGATGGCGGCCAGGCCGCCGATGATCAAGGCGGCGCGTTTGTGGCGGGGTTTCATTGTTTGTCGAGTTCCTCGGCAATATGCTCGCGACGCAACGAGCGCAAAATATCCTTCTGACGCTTCCGTATCAGGATTGGTTCCAAAGCCATGGCCGCAACGCAGGCACCCAGGCTGCCCCAGACATAGAAGCCATAGCCGCCCATGGCGAAGAACTCTGCCGGCGAACCCCAAGTCATCGCTTCACCTCGTCAAGTTCCTTCACCCACTCGGTGTGGGTTTCACGCTCCAGAATGATCGCCCGTACGCGCATCAGCGCGACGGCAATCGAGTACATCCAGAAGCAGAGCGCCATCACCAGCATGCCCCAGAGCATCGTCTGAGCCATGGACGGTGACCTCGTCAGGGAGACGGAGGCGCCTTGGTGCAGCGTGTTCCACCACTTGACCGAGAAATAGATGATGGGAATGTTCACCACGCCGACCAGCGCCAGGATGGCGCCGGCCTTGTCGGCGCGCCGGGGATCGTCGATGGCGGCCTGGAGGGCAATGAAACCGATGTAGAGGAAGAACAGGATCAGTTCGGAGGTCAGCCGGGCATCCCAGACCCACCACGCGCCCCACATGGGTTTGCCCCACAGCGCACCGGTCCACAAGCTGAGGAAGGCCATCAGGGCACCCGTCGGCGCCAGTGCCTGCGCCATCATGCCGGACAGCCGGGTGTTGAGCGTCAGGCCGAGGCCGGCCCAGGCAGCCATGACCAGGTAGATGAACATCGACATCCAGCTTGCCGGCACGTGCAGGAAGATGATGCGGTAACCCTCGCCCTGCTGGGCATCGGTGGGCGCAGCGAAAAAGCTGATCCACAGTCCGACAACGCCGAAAACGGCAGCCAGCGCCCAGAACCAGGGAATCATCTTTCCCGCCAGCGGATAGAAGCTCTGCGGCGAGGCGAACTTGAACCAGTTGATAAGACGGTTGTTCACTCTAAGGCAATCCTCAAGGCCGCCGTGGTTGCCCACGGCGCAAAAAAAGCAGCCAGTGCCAGCAAGGCGGCCAGCAGTGACAGATGTCCGCCGGCACCCAGGCCCGAAATATGGGCCTCCACCGCGCCGGCACCGAAGATCAGCGCCGGAATGTACAAGGGTAGTACCAGCAGGCTCAACAGCACGCCGCCGCCACGCACGCCCAGCGTCAGGGCCGCGCCGATGGCGCCGATCAGCGACAGCAGCGGCGTACCCAGCAGCAGCGCGCCCACCAGCACGCCGAGCGCGGAAGCTTCCAGATCGAATTGCAAACCCAGCACCGGCGCCAGCAGCACCAGCGGCAGTCCGGACGTCAGCCAGTGAGCTGCTATTTTACCGGCGACCAGCAGTCCCAGGGGAGTCGGCGACAGCACCAGTTGTTCGAGGGTACCGTCGGCGTGGTCGGTGGCAAACAGGCGATTCAGCGACAGCATGGTGGCCAGCAGCGCTGCTACCCAGAGCACGCCGGGGGCAATCTTCTTCAGCAACTGCGGTTCGGGACCGATTCCGAGAGGGAACAGGCTGACGACGATGATAAAAAAGAACAGGGCGGTCAGCACCTCACTCTTGCGGCGCATGGCCAGCAGAAGGTCGCGGCGGACGATGGCGAGTAAGGCGCTCACAGCTTGATTGCCCTTCCACCTGCAATGGGCATCGTCTGGTGGCTGGTCAGGATGGCCAGTCCGCCGCCGGCCAGATGTTCGCTAATCAGCGCCGAGAGCATGTCTACCGCCTTGACGTCGAGTGCCGTGAACGGCTCGTCGAGTACCCAGAGGACGGCCTGGCGCGTCACCAGCCGGGCTAGCAGCACGCGCCGCTTCTGACCGGCGGAAAGGAAGCGTACTGGGAGTTCTTCCCGGCCCTTGAGGCCGAAGCGGTGCAGGGTGGCGATGGCCTCGCGGTCATCAAGGTTGCGGCCGTCCAATGCGGCGGCCAACTGGAGGTTCTCCAGTGGCGTCAGTTCCTCCTTCACCGCCCCGTAATGGCCAAGATAGAGCATCTCGCGGCGGTAATCTTCGCCCAGCCTGCGTATCGATTCGCCGCGCCAGCGGATATCGCCGTCGGCTGGCGGCGACAGCCCGACCAGCGCACGCAGCAGCGTAGTCTTGCCGGCGCCGTTCTCGCCCTGAACGTGCAGCCACTCTCCCGGTGCCAGGTCGAAGCGGAGGCCGGAAAACAGGCGGCGTTCGCCGCGGACGCAGGAGAGATTGGAGACGGAAAGCATGGAGGGGCGCATTGTGCCCGAATTGACCGCCGATCGGCGATGTCGCGCGGACCGCCCCCGTCCCGCCCGGCCCATGAAAGTCAGGCGTGGCGGGACGGTCGAACGGGTGCTTAGCCGCCGAAGAAGCCGATGGCCACCAGGACCAGCAAGGCGAGGCCGATGGCGATCAGGGTGAGGCCGAGGATCTTGGAGCCCAGAGTCATGGCTGGCGACGGTGCCTCGACCAGGTACTTCGATAGTTCGCCCGAGTCCACCATGCGCTGGTAGTGCGCCGGATGGTCATGGCGAAACTCGCGCAGCGATTGGGTACCGGTGAACATCACCACATCCGGCGGCGGCAGCTTGTCCGGACGGAAGTGGTTGTTGAAGAAATGCACCGTGAAGAGGAACACGGCTGCCAGGAAGGCTTCCTCGCCATGCACCAGGGTGCCGACGTTGAACATCCAGCCGGGCAGGTATTGCGCCGTGACGTGCGGGAAGGCCAGCATCAGGCCGCTCCAGCCGATGATGTTCACGCCCCAGAACACCGCCCAGTAGTCGAACTTCTCATAGTAGGCCCAGCGCTCGAACTGCGGCCGCGGCCCCTTGCCCAGGAACCACTTGAACATACCCCAGCAGTCGGTGAAGTCCTTCCAGTTCGGAATCAGCGAATCCGGGCCGAACCAGCGGAAGGTCTTGTCGCGCAGCAGCTTCTGCATCACATAGACGAAGTGCACCATGAAGATGCTGATGAACAGGAAGGCGGCCACCCGGTGCACCAGGCCGAGGATCTTCGGCCCGCCGAGCAGCGAGGCCACCGTTGGCGCCCATGAACTGTCGGCGAACAGGGCCGTGGTGCCGGTCAGCACCAGGGTCATGGTGATGATGGCGAAGGCCAGGTGGGCGACCCGCCAGCCCCACGGGAAGCGCTGGAAATGCTGCGTGTTCTCGTCGAGGTTCATGCCCTTGGTGTCGATGCGGTGGTGCGGCTTGCCGGCCTTGCGGTCCTGCCACTCGCGGTAGTACCAGAGGCCGGAATGGGCCCAGAAGAAGGCGAAGACGAAGATCAGCAGGCCAACCATGAACTTGGTAGCAATCCACATCTCGGGATACTTCTTATAGTCGTGGCCGGTGGCGTGCGGGCCGAAGGACATGAAGCCGGGGGTGGCGTCGTGCATACCCGGCTTCTTGTCGCTGTGGCACTTCTGGCAGGTCTTCAGCCGGTTCTTGTCGCTGACCTTGGACTTGGGATCGTCGGCCTTGAGAATGTCGTGGCTGCCGTGGCAGTCGAAGCACTTGGCGGTGTAGGCGTAGCCGAGCCGATTGACCTGGCCGTGGTAGGTACCCCGATAGGTCTTGAGGTTCTCCTTGTGGCAGTTGCCGCAGTTCTCGGTGATGGCGAGCTTGGTGGGGTCGGCCGAGGTGTTGCCGATGTCGTGGGTGGTGTGGCAGTCGGAGCAGACGGCAGACTTGATGTCATGCTCTTCGAGGGCGGCCTTGCCATGCACGGACTCGCTGTATTCCTCGAGTTCGTCGGTGTGACACTTGTCGCCGCAGACATTGGGTACGGTCAGGTGCCAGTCGGCGCGCTGGGCGGTGCCGCGCGGCGGCACGTCGAAGGTGTGGGTGTCGTGGCAGTCGGTGCAGGTGGCCTTGGCCTTGCTGGGGTCGTCCTTGTCGGGCCGGGCATGGAAGGAGTTCTTGTAGGCGGCAATGTTCTGGACGACGATGTTCAGGCGCGACTTGGGATCGGCCTTGTTATCGGCCTGGAGCTTCTGCCAGAGGTCCTGGTGACATTGGGCGCAGCCGGCGACCTTGGCAGTGGCTGCCTTCTTGTGCGGGGCTTCGGCGTCGGTGATCTCGGTGTGGCAGGCGACGCATTGCATCTTCGCGTGCACACCCTTGCCATACTTCTCCGGCTTGATCGAGTTCAGCGCCCGGTCACCCTCGTCTCCCGCCGGAACCTTGATCTTCTGTTTGGAGGCGTCGTGGCAGGTGAGGCAGGTGGCGTTGGTCAGGGATGTGGGGGCGGTGTCTGCTTGCGCAACCGGGGCCAGTAGGGCGCAAGCAAGGCCTGCGACCAGCCATCGGGCGATATTCCGGAGTGTCATGGCTCTGATCCTGAACCGTGTCGAGTTGCGGGAATGGGAAAAAAGCGGGGGCGAAATTTCCGCCCCCAATACTTTCACGTACAGAAGAAATTATTTGAAGTTATATAGATATGAGACGCCGATGGCATTAACCGTGTAGTTTGGCGAGACCATGCCGGTTCCGATGTAGGCTTGCATCGCGACGGGATTGTTGTAGGCATCGTACTGCCAATCCGAACTGGTGAGCCTTTGGTACATATAAGTCACACGTACGGTTTGCGCTTTGTCGACCTTGTAGTTACCGGTGAGACGCAACTGCCATGTCTTGCTGGTAATGTCCGGGAAACTCATCGCAGCCAAGCTGGTGTAATTGGGCGTTGCAGCGCCATCACTGACAAGGGAGCCGCCACCGCTGGCAGTAACAGGCGTCTTGGAGTGAATGTAAAGGACGTCGCCGCTTGTCTCCAATTTTCCGGAGAGGAAGCCCTTGTACTTCAAGCCGAGACCAAGAGTGTTCACCTTGTCCGCTTGGGCAAGAGTCCAATCCGTGTTGATCAGCTGACAAGGTACCGCCACCGAACAAGTTTGCGCTACCCCATTGAGAAGAGCATTAGCCGTGGAAAGTGTGATGTATTTCCCGTTCAGCGTGGTCTTGCGGTCTTCATAACTGTAGTAGGGATTGACGACGAAGTTATCGGTTGGAGCGTATGTCAGATCGAAATTGAAAATCGAACTTTTCACGTCCTTCAAGGCTGCGTCGTCGTACTTGTCGTGGTTGTGATCAACCGTGAATCCCAAGCCCAGCTTGTCGTTGACTTGGTAGTTCAGCGCGCCACGCAACTTCTCCTGGGTCCGGTCGGCAATGAAGAAGTCGCGGAACGAACGGTAGTAGGGATTCGTGATTGCCAGCGAGGCGGTTGTATCGGTTAGTGTTGGATTCGCAAAGTCCTTGGCATTCCGCTTTGCTTCGGTAAAGGCAATGCGACCGGTCAAGTCGGGGACGATGGAATTTCGATATTCGAGAGTCAGGCTGTCTTCCGTTGTCCTATGTGTCGGCAGCGAGAAGTCGTTCGTATTCGCAGTTGTCTGGGTCCGAGATGGGGCGAATCCATTCCCTTCCGTTGAACGGCTAATGTTTTCCCGCTGGTATCCAAGCTTGATAGCCTGTGCTTGCGCAACGGCATAATCGGCATCAAGATTGATCCGGTTCTTGGTCGAATTTATCGGGTCGTTAGTAATCGGACTGGTGCCACCCGATGAATCTGCGAATGCGACGGTATACGTTCTTACCGGTGTTTGGTTATCTCGGCGATCAAACTTGTAGGACGCATTGAGATTCAGTTGACTCAGCGGCCGCGATGTCAGCTTGATGAAAGCCGTGTCGGTGACCACCTTGGCATTGGCTGATGCTCCCGGGATGATCCAGGTCCCTTGCGTGATACAGCCAGCAGTCGTTCCGGATTGACAGTTGAACGAGTCATCTTGAGCCATTTGTGACCTGATGACCTCATAGGAGATTCGTGTCGTCGGCGAGAAGCGGTAACCGCCCGATGCATTGACCTGGTGCATCTCATTGTCCGGCGCGCTTGAGAGGAGCGCCTGGTTGTTGATCACGGAACCCCCGGCGAACGGTGTTGCGGCAGTCCAGCCGTTGACGTTGTTCTGGAACTTGGAGTAACTATAGGCAAGCTTGAAATTGGCCTTGTCCCCTTTATAGCCGGCAGCCAGGTTGTAGGCCGTGGTCTTGAAGTTGATCGGTTCGACAAGCATTGCCGCTGTAGATGCGCTTGCAAAGGCAAACCCTGTCAGCTTTGTTCCCTTCTTGTCGTCCTGGAAAACCGAAGCGGAAAGCTCCCATTGAGGGGTTACAAAATAACTGCCACCTCCCCCAAGCTTTGTTCGCTTGGTGCCGATATTTTCGTTATGCATCAAGCTGGGAATAAGGTAACCCGGGCCACCCCCCGCCGTTCCACTGACGGCATTCGGCGCCTGAATGTTGGCCCAGTTGGCCAATGCGTTGGCATCACTAGTGGTTGAGCTGACGCGCGTTCCGACCGCCGGATAACTTGCCGGCAATGTCAGCCCCGTCGATCCTGCACCGTTGAAAATGGTCTTATATGAGTCGGAGTAGCGATGAGGTAATTCATCATAAAGAAATTGAAGATTGAACTTTCCCTGATTCCCGCCCGTTGCCTCGACACGACGCGAATCGAGACCGAGATCGGCGCCTCTTACCGACCACCAGGTTGTACTGTCATCGTCACCCTTGCCAGTGAGATCGAAATTCAGCACCCCATGCAATCCCTTGCTCTGCAGCCCGTTGTATTCACCGAACTTGTAGGAATCCTTATTGGTGTAGATAGCGCCGACCTCCACGGTCTTATCGGGTGTGGTGAGTTCGGCTACGGTCTGATCCTGAGCTTGTGCTGATTGGGCGGTGAACATCGCCAGCAAGGCTGCCTCGACTGCAACGACAGTCCTGCGCAGAACAAAACTCTCACGATATGTATTTTTCATGATCTTCCTCGAGTGCTTTCTGCAATCTCAACGGACGAACCGGCTACCGGCGGGATGGTTTGAACCGTGAATTTGCGAGTGGCAATTCACGCAACCACGGTCGGCCAAGCGCGGATTCGGTGCGGTTGTCTTCAGCTTTTGACCCGTGACGGGATTGACTGGATTGGCCGAAGTGCTGTTTGCGTTGGCACCAGTAACCGCCGCACCACCTGGAAGGTAATTGGCATCAAAGTAGCCATAGTGACCCGAACCGGTAGATTGATGGCATTCCTCGCACAACCAGGGTGCACGCGCCTTGAGCAGCGGCGTGTTGTTTGAGCCGTGTGGGGTGTGGCAAGTCATGCAGTCCTCGACGACTGGCGTGTGCTCCCACAAGAATGGCCCGCGCTTTTCCGTATGACAGGAATAGCAGGTCTCGGTGACAGATGCCTTGACCAGCATTTTCGGACCTACTGAGCCATGCGGATTGTGGCAGTCCGAGCAACTCATCTGACCAGCATCCAAAGGATGGGTCGAGATGCGATGCGTCAATGCCCGTTCCGTCTTATGGCAGCTGAAGCACACTGCCGCCTGGGTCGGCTTTTCACGAACCTTGTCGTGTTGGGTGTGAATTTGATGGCAGGAGGTACAGGCAACCCCGGCGGCATCATGCTGATTACCCGCCCAGTGATTCCGTGTTGCATCCTTCTCATGGCAGGACAGGCATCCGGCGTTGCGAATGTCCGCAGGCGTCGTGGTGCCCTTCGTAAAGATACGATCAGGCTTCGGCGGCTTGTCCTTGCCCTTGTAATTAAGGTGCTTATCGCTCTCGCCGTGGCAATCGATACAGGTTGGGTTGCGTCCATCGGCCTTGACGCCGTGACGCGTCTTTGCGATAGCCAGAACGCTTGGATGTAACTCGAGCATCGTTTGTTGCGGCTCGTCAGCCTCATCATGGCAACCAGTGCACTTGGCGTCGCCTTTAAGTATCAAGTCCTTGGCGTTCTCATTTCTTTCCCGATCCGCCAATGCCGAGGTTGAAAATCCTGCGGCGCAGAATAACGCCAGCAGGATGCCCGTATATCGCAAGAGTTTCATTTGTTACCCCCCTACCTTCAGATGACTCGTGTGCCCCGGAGGGCAGTGATTTACTTCCTGCCCAGCCTCACAGTGACATGATCCACTGGACGATGTTCTTGAGTTCGGCCTGGTCCTTGGTATCGATGATCTTGTGGTCCTCCTCCGTCCCGTCTTCCAGCTTGACCTTCGGCGACGTCGTCATGTGCTTGATCATTTTCGGTTCGGCTTCCGCTTCCTTGCCCTTTTCCCTGTACTTGGCGGCGATCTTCTTGTAGGACGGCCCCTTCTTGGTCTTGTCGATGGCGTGACACTTGAAGCAGTCGTTCTTCTTCAGCAGAGCCTTGGCGGCATCTTCGTCGAAGGCCTGGCTGGGGGTCGCGACAGAGAGGGCGGCGGTGGCGAACAGTGCGCCGAGGATGGCCGAAGCGGATGTGTAGCTACGCATTTTTCGTTTTCTCCAAGAAATTTTGGGGCATGCCTATGGACAGCTCTTGCCGGGCATGGCCCAAATCACAGGCGATTTATTCGCAAGAGCCGTGCCATGCGACTGGAAGAATCCTGCTGGTGGCTTTCGCCAGCATTGTTTTCCGGCTACGGACATAAGCTTGCTGCGTTATTAGGGACTTACGAATTGCCGAGAAAATCAATGCAGTAAAGCGCTTCTGGAATTTTTTGTGACGGCTACACCGGTACTAACAGCGATTACCAGACCTGCAAACGATTCGCTGTTTCCGATCGGTAACATGGTGCGCTGCGGTTTCTTGGCCAACAAATGCCACAAACCCGATCCAGTCTCGTTTCTTCTGGCTGGGGCCGCGACGGCACAACACTTGCGTTGCACATTGATGCCTCGTTGCGCTCGCATTAACGGTCTTCAGCACGCACACAGATGCAAAAAACGTGAGATGGGTTTCCCGCTCCAACCCTTTCCTGCAAACATGTGCTTTCAAACGTAGGTCAGTTTGTTACGATTCGGTAACGATTTTGGTGGTTCTTCAATGGAGGTTACGAGTAGGTAACATTATGGCTTTCGTTAGGGGGTGTGGCGTGATTTGGCGAGTGGTGGCCTTCTGGTTGCTGGTGACCTGCTGTTCGCAGGCGGTGGCGGTCGAACCTGCCCCGATCCGGATCGGAATCACCCCCGCCATCGTCCACGACGAATACCTGCTGATGATGGATCTGCGTCAATACCTGGAAAGGAAGACTGGCCGGTTCGTCGAGTTCATACCGCGCAACAGCTACCGGGAAACCATTGACCTGATCAAGCATGATGAACTGGATTTCGCCTGGGTGTCGGCATATCCGTTCGTCTACTTGCAGCACAACTTCAAGGCCCGCTTGGTGGCAATGCCTGTTCTCGACGGGCGTTCCTCTTTCCGTGCCTACCTGATCGTGCCGGCGGCAGACAAGACGACTTCCAGTCTGTTGCAACTTGAAGGCAAGTTTTTTGCCTTTGCCGATCCCTACTCGTATACCGGGTATCTGGTGCCCCGCTACGAATTGCGACAGGCCGGAAAAGATCCCCGCACCTTCTTTGCCAAGACATTCTTTGCCTGGGGGCACAAGCGGGTGGTCAAGGCCGTGGCTAGTGGTCTTGCCGACGGCGCCTACGTGGATAGCTTTGTCTGGAATTCTCTTGCTGCGCTAGAGCCCGAGCTGACGGCGCAGACCCGGATTGTGGCGCAAACGTCCGAGTGCGGTTCGCCGCCCATCGTTGCCAGCCGCAAGGTGAGCGGCCGGGATTTCACCGCGTTGCGCCGGGTATTGCTGGAGATGTCGGCGGATCCGGAGGGCTTCAAGCTGCTCAAGCGCCTCCGGATCGACGACTTTGTCGCGGGCGACCCAAAGGCCTTTGCCGAGGTGGCCAGAATCATGCAGATCATGGGCGACATATGAGTCTTCTCGACTTGAGCTTCCGCCACAAGATTCCGCTCTGGGGGAGCTTCCTCGTCATTGTCACGGCGCTGGCGGTATCGGTGACCCTGATGGTCCAGACCTACGCGGAACTGGAGGAAGACCTCGTTATCGATACCGGAACACTGGCACGTGCCCTGACACCACAATTGTTTCAGGCCATTCTGAGGGACGACGTCTGGAAGGGATATGAGGTGGTCA
>DASRXN010000039.1:0-3777 GCA_035654135.1 Rhodocyclaceae bacterium
AGATCACAATGCCTTCGTTGTGGTCTATCGCGGCGACATCAACATCGCGGGCAAGAAGTTGCGCGAGCGGCAGATGGCGATCCTGGCCAATTCGCCGGAGGCGGACCGCGTCGTCATCGAGGCGACGGTGCCGTCGCGGGCGATCCTGGTCGCCGGCAAGCCCCTCGCCGAACCCATCGTCCAGCACGGACCGTTCGTCATGAACAGCTACGAGGAAATAGTCGCCGCGGTACGTGACTACCAGGAAGGGCGGTTTGTGTCCTGACGCACGCTCGTCAACAGCCGCTCAAGAGCCACAGCCTTGCGACCGCATTCTTTCCCCATACTGGCGCTTCTGTTCGCGCAGGCTATCCATCGAGGCGGCGGAACCGCCACGCCGCTCCTGATTCTCGATCCGCTGGATGCTCTCGCGTAGATCGGTGCAGCGCCTCTCCTTCTGCTCGGCTTCCCGTTGCGCGGCTGCCTGCGGTTGCGGCTGGTAGCCAGCCTCCGCCGCCTTGGCACCTTCGCCGGCGCTGGCGGCAATCGCCGGCTGGCTTTCCTGCGCGCCTGAGTCGGTGGAAACTTCAGTCACCTCGCCGCCCTCGATCTTCACCACGAAGTCCCGCTTGACCCGTTTGCCCCTGGCGTAAGTCCAAAATTCGGTCTCGCCGTTCTTGGTACTTACCTTCCGGGTGCGCTCCGGATCGCCGTATGCCGCACGAACGTCGTCGGCCTTCATGCCCGGCTTGGGCAGGGCATCCGCCGCTGCCGTCGGATCGATCAGGCCGCGCACCCGCGATACTTCCTTGGCGACGGGCCGGTCGCCATAATGCACCTTGCCCGTCTCATCCACCCAGCGATACACCTGCGCCTGCACGCAAAGCGGCACCATTGCCAGCACCAGCAGAACTGCCTTGTTCACGACGCCCTCCCCGGAGATGCCAATCAAATGCGGCGATGCTACCCGCATCAGCCGGCGAACAGCGCCCGCCACCAGCGACGGCGGCCTTCGGGCGGCTGGCGCTCGGCCTGCAGGTCCTCGGGCGGCACGCGGCTCATGATCCAGCCGGGCAGAGGCGGGTTGGTCGAGAAGCCGCAGGAGACGCCGAGGTTGTTGGGATCGTAGATCTTGATGAAGTTCGGCGCGTCCAGATGATCGGCATAGACGATCGCGCAGTAATCGTGGCGATGGTCGTCGCGCAACAGCGCATCGACGCGCTTGACGAACTCGGCGGTCGTCGCGGCCGCCGCCGGCTCGCTCGGCACTTCCTCGCCGACCGCGTAGAGGTACCAACCGTCGCCGCCGACACGGCCCCAGAAAGCCGTCAGCTGATCCCACGACATGACGGACCAGAGACGGCCGGCATAGAGATCGTGGAAGACGCTCATCGCGTTAGCTGCGATACGTCACGCACGGCGCCGGCATCGGCCGATGTGGTCATGGCCGCGTAGGCCAGCAGGGCCGCGGATACCGGGCGCTGACGGTTGGCGGGCTTCCAGGCGCCGGGACCCTTTGCTTCCATCGCCAACCGGCGTGCCGCCATGACTGACTCCGCCACGGCGAGATGGATGCGCCGGTTGGGGATGTCGATCTCGATGGTATCGCCCTCCTCGACCAGGCCGATGGCGCCGCCCGATGCCGCCTCCGGCGAGGCGTGGCCGATGGACAAACCGGAGGTGCCGCCCGAGAAGCGGCCATCGGTGAGCAGCGCGCACACCTTGCCGAGCCCTTTCGACTTCAGGTACGAGGTCGGGTAGAGCATTTCCTGCATGCCCGGCCCGCCTTTCGGCCCTTCGTAGCGGATCACCACCACGTCGCCGGCCACTATCTGGTCGGCGAGGATCTTCTCAACCGCTTCTTCCTGCGATTCGCAGACGCGGGCACGGCCCTTGAACTTCAGGATCGAGTCATCCACGCCGGCAGTTTTGACGATGCAGCCCTTCTCGGCGATGTTGCCGAACAGCACTGCCAAGCCGCCATCCTGCGAGTAGGCGCTGGCTTTGTCGCGGATGCAGCCGGCGGTGCGATCGAGGTCGAGTTCCGGATAGCGGCGATCCTGCGAAAACGCCACCTGTGTCGGCACGCCGCCGGGCGCAGAGCGATAGAAGTCGAACACGGAGTTGTCGTGCGCCTGAATGACATCCCATTGTTCCAGCGCCCCCCGCAGCGTTCGCGTATGCACCGTATGGGCCCCGTTATGGAGCAACCCGGCGCGATCGAGCTCGCCGAGTATGCCCATGATGCCGCCGGCACGATGCACGTCTTCCATGTGGTACTTCTGTGTTGCCGGCGCCACCTTGGCCAGGCATGGCACCCGGCGCGACAGGCGGTCGATGTCTTTCATGGTGAAGTCGACGCCGGCCTCGCGGGCGGCCGCCAGCAGATGCAGCACGGTATTGGTGGAGCCGCCCATGGCGATATCCAGCGACATGGCGTTCTCGAAGGCATCGAAGGTGGCGATCGAACGCGGCAGCACGCTGGCATCTTCGTTCTCATACCAGCGCTGGCAAAGTTCGACGATGACCTTGCCGGCGGTAACGAACAACTGTCGGCGATCGGCGTGGGTGGCCACTAGCGAGCCGTTACCGGGCAGCGAAAGACCCAGTGCCTCGGTCAGGCAGTTCATGGAATTGGCCGTGAACATGCCCGAGCAGGAACCACAGGTCGGGCAGGCGGAGCGCTCCAGCGCCTCGATTTCTCGGTCGGTGTTATGGCTGTCGGCCGCTTCCACCATCGCATCGACGAGATCGACCATGCGCGTGGCGCCGTGCCACTGCACCTTGCCCGCCTCCATCGGCCCGCCGGAGACGAACACGGCCGGGATGTTGAGCCGCAGCGCCGCCATCAGCATGCCGGGCGTGATCTTGTCGCAATTGGAGATGCAGACCATGGCGTCGGCGGTGTGCGCGTTGCACATGTATTCGACCGAGTCGGCGATCAGATCGCGCGAGGGCAGCGAATAGAGCATGCCGCCGTGGCCCATGGCGATGCCGTCGTCGATGGCGATGGTGTTGAATTCCTTCGCCACGCCGCCGGCCGCCTCGATTTCACGCGCCACCAGCTGGCCCATGTCCTTGAGATGCACGTGGCCGGGCACGAACTGGGTAAAAGAATTGACCACCGCGATGATGGGCTTGCCGAAGTCACCGTCCTTCATGCCGGTGGCACGCCAAAGCGAGCGGGCGCCGGCCATGTTGCGGCCGTGGGTGGAAGTGCGGGAACGGTATTGGGGCATGGAAACTCTCCTGCTGAGGACACATCGAACGCCCAAGATAGAATGTGGATTCTAGCCCAAAGCCCCAAGGCCACATGCTGATCCACCCCCAGTTCGACCCCATTGCCATCAGCCTCGGCCCGCTGGCCATCCGCTGGTACGGATTGATGTACCTGGCCGGCTTCATCGCTTTCCTGCTGCTTGGCCGCAAGCGCGCCGCCAGTCAGCCTTGGCACGGCATCGCCCCGGCGGCGCTCGACGACCTGCTGTTCTACGGCGTGCTCGGCGTCATCGTCGGCGGCCGGCTCGGCCAGGTGCTGTTCTACGAACCCGGCTACTACGCCACGCATCCGCTGGAAATCGTCGCCGTCTGGAAAGGCGGCATGAGCTTCCATGGCGGCTTTCTCGGCGTGCTGGTTGCCATGGCCCTGTGGGGACGCAAGGCCGGCAAGACCTTCTTCGAGGTCACCGACTTCATCGCGCCGCTGGTGCCGCTGGGCCTGATGGCGGGGCGCATCGGTAACTTCATCAACGGCGAACTCTGGGGCCGCGTTGCCGATGCCTCGCTACCCTGGGCGAT
>DASRXN010000040.1:0-10783 GCA_035654135.1 Rhodocyclaceae bacterium
CCGGTGAAGAACTCGCCCATGTCGAATAGCGTCTTCGAACCGGAAGACACCGCCATGGCGGCAGCCCAGACCGCGACGAAGGCGACGATGGTCAGAGTCAGCTTGCCCCCCGAGAAGGCGGCATGCGCCGGCGGCGGGGTGTGGTCGTCGAGCAGGGCGGGGCCGTACTGCTTGTTGCTGGCACCGTGCCCGCCGCCGCTCTTGAACTTGGCCGGCGCCAGCTTGCCGCCGATGGCGCCGAGGATGCCGGCCGCAAGCACGATCCAGGGGAAGTCGACCTTGAAGTAGAAGATGCCGACGAAGGCCATGGTGGCGATGGCGGCGAGCACCTCGTTCTTGATTGCCTTCGAGCCGATGCGCCAGGCGGCGAACAGTACCACCGCTACCACCGCCGGCTTGATGCCGTAGAAAATGCCGGCGATGGCCGGCACGTCGCCATAGGACAGGTAGATGCCGGCGAGTGCCGAGAGCAGCACGAAGGCCGGCAGGAAGAACAACACGCCGGCGACGATGGCGCCGCCGAGGCCGTGCATCAGCCACGCGATGTAGATGGCCAGCTGGATCGCCTCGGGACCCGGCAGCAGCATGCAGTAGTTGAGCGCGTGCAGGAAGCGGTGTTCGGAAATCCAGCGCCGCTTCTCGACCAGTTCCTGATGCATCATCGCGATCTGCCCGGCCGGGCCGCCGAAGCTGATGAAGCCGAGCTTGAGCCAGTACTTGAAGGCTTCGCCGAGGGTCGGCATGGCCGGCGCGACCAACGCCGCGGTGGCGGTGTCACTCATCGTCCTTCTCCTTGCGGTAAGCGGTGTAGAGGCCGTCGAAGACCCGGCCGGCCTCGGCCAGCAACTTGTCGTCGTCGGGCGCAGCGGCGCGCAGTCCGGTCAGCACGGCCTCGATGCCCGCGGCCTCGGGCACCGCCACGCCGCCGACGTCGAGATAGTGGACGATGGCGGCGATCCTGACCAGCGCCGCATCGTCCTCCAGCCCGAAGCTGGCCATCAGCACCTCCAAGCTGACGCGGCTGCCGACGTGGGTGAACGCGGCGCCGTCGAAGTCGAAGCCGAGCGCCGTCTTCGGGCACTTCTTCGGGTTGTCGAGCCAGAGGAACTTGGCCTTCTTGTCGATGAAGCGGCGGATCAGCCAGGCGCTGGCCATGCGGTCGACCCACAGGTGCTTGCGCGTCGCCCAGGTCCGGCCGACAAAGTCAGCCGTGGCAAGACGCCGGATCTCGGCGCTGCCGGCGCGCGGTTCGCCGTCGCGGTCGAACAGGGCGGCGAAGCGCGTCGTCTGTTCGGCCTCTGTGACCACCGTCAGGATCTCGGCGCCGCCCCCGGCGGCGATGACATTCTCAGCCAATCGTGCCAGCACACTCGCACCCGAGGCCGGCAGCAGCCAGGCGCCGTCGCGCAATGCCGCACAGCCGGCGGCTCTAACGCCGCGCCACAGGCGCATGCGCGCCGCCGCCGGCTTGGTCGGCAGGCTGGCAACGAGCAGCAGCCACTTGCTTTCCGTGTTCATGTAACAGATGATACTTAATGTATCATCTGTGACAAAGCCTATTTTCAGGCCGGGGCGAGCTGCTCCATGCGCGCCTCGCGGATCGGCAGGTTGGCCAGCGCCGCGATCATCGCCAGCGTCGCATCGGCGTACCACATCCACGAGTAGTCGCCGCCGCGGGCGAGCGCGACGCCGCCCAGCCAGGCTCCGAAGAAGCCGCCGATCTGGTGGGTCAGCAATGTCAGGCCGAACAGCGTGGCGAGGTAGCGCGTGCCGAACAGCTTGCCGACCAGGCGCGCCGTCGGCGGCACCGTCGCCAGCCAGGTGAAGCCCAGCCCGGCGGCGAATAGGTAGAAATTGAGGTCGGTGCGCGGCAGGGCGAGATAGAGCAGGATCAGCGCCGCGCGCGAGCCGTACATCCAGAACAGCACCAGCTTGCTGCGATGGCGGCCGACCCAGTAGCCGGCGGCGATGCTGCCGAAAATGTTGGCCAGGCCGATGATGGCCAGCGACCAGCTGGCGACAGTGGGCGGGAGCCCGCAGAGATTTACCTCGCCGGGCAGATGGGTGACCAGGAAAGCGATGTGGAAACCGCAGGTGAAGAAGCCGGCGTGCAGCAGCAGGTAGCTGCGATCCTCGAAGGCGTCGGCGATGGCGCGCTTGAGGCCGCCAGCCGGCGTGGCAGTGTGCAGATGCGGCGTGCCGCCACGGCTGACTTTGCCGATCAGCGGCAGCGCCGCGAGGGCAGCGACGGCCAGTGTCCAGAACGCGCCCATCCAGCCGAGCGACGCGATCAGGCGCTGAACGATGGGCGCGAAGAGGAACTGGCCGAACGAGCCGCCGGCGTTGATAAAGCCCGAGGCGAGGCCCTGCCGATTGGCCGGCAGCTGCTGCGCGACGGCGCCGAACAGCACCGAGAAGCTGCCTATGCCGGCGCCGGTCGCCATGAGGATGCCGACGCTGAGCACGAGTCCGATCTGTCCCGGCAGCAGCGGCGCCAATGCGCAGCCAGCGGCGAGGATGACGATGCCGGCGACCAGCACGCGGCCCGTGCCCCAGCGGTCGGCAACCGCGCCGGCGACCGGCTGTACCACGCCCCACATCAGCTGCGCGACCGCCATGGCGAAGCTGATGCCGGCAATGCCCAAGCCCGTGGCCTGGTCAATCGGCGACACGAACAGGCCCATGGACTGGCGGATGCCCATGGTGACGAGCATGATGGCTGCCGCCGACAGGGCGATGGGCCAGAAGCGGGGGTGATCGGATGATGTCATGATGCCCGTCACCCTACCGAAACCCAGGCATCCGGACAACTGGGATATCGGTGGGGATATGGCCGGCCGGGTGCCGCCGGACGACGAGTGGAAGTCAGTCTTCGCGGATCGCCGCGCCCCGATCGGGCGCGTTGACCAGCAGTACCGCGCAGCTGAGATTGCCGATCACCTGGTCGGCGACGCGGGACAGCTTGCGGCGGCGATTGCCGACGATGACGAGGTCGGCGTCCAGGCGATGGGCGATGTCGACGATCTCGCGGCAGGGCGTGCCCTCGACCACCAGCGTGTCGCAGTCGACGCCTTCCAGCCTCATGATGCCGGCCTTGGCATTGGCATCTTCCTCGGCGGCTTCGCGCGAGCGACCGGCGCCGGCGACGGCGACGACGGTGATCGGCGTGGCGGTGGTCTTGGCGATCTGCGCCGCCAGATCGGCGACGGAATCGCTGAAATCCGAACCATCGCTGGCCAGCACGATGCGGTGGCGCCACATCGTCGCCTGCCAGCCGGCGATCAGCACGTGGCAGTCAGCCTGGCCCAGCAGGTGCGCGGCGATGTCGCCGACCAGCTTTTCCTTGAGGTCGCCGCGCGGCGGCCGGCGGCCAATGATCAGGATGTTGGTATCGGCGGCGGCAACGGCGGCGACCACCTCCTTCACCGGCTGCTTGCCATAGCGGATGATTTCCTCGGTGTCGACGCCGGCCACGCGGGCATCGTGCGCGGCCGCCGCCAGGCGGGCCTGGGCGCGTTCCTCGTCGGCCTCCGAATCGACCGAGGCGACGATGTCGAGGGTGACACCGAAACGGCTGGCCAGTGCGACGGCGATTTCGGTCGGCGCGCGCGAGAACTCGCTGCCGTCGGTGGCCAGCATCAGCCGCTGGCGGCGGAAGCCGTCGGGCAGGAGGCCGGCAACGCATTCCTTGAAGATGCGCGTCTTGCAGCCGCGGCAGATGTTCGGATCAAGCGTCCAGTAGAGGGCGCCGGTGACATTGGTCATGACCGGGAAGAAGGCGCCTTCGCCGATGTCATGGTCATAGTGGCCCTGTTTCAGGAAATCCTGGCTGGCCTTGTTCAGGCGGTAGAAGTAGAGGCCGCCGCCCATGCGCCTGCGGCGCCGCGCTTCCTGCGCCAGCACTTCGGCGCCGGCGATGTCGATGGCGTTGAGGCTGGCCGCCGCAATCAGTACCGACTTCTGCTGTGGATTGTCCTCGTCGATCTGTTGCAGCACTTGCTGCACGTAGCTGGCGGCACCGAAGTACACCGGGCCGTTGATGCGGACGATGCGCAGCTGCGGACATTCGGCGCGGCCCTTGGCGCGCACGAAGTGGTAGGCGCCTTCCTCCGGCGCCGGCACCACGGGCACGATCTCCGGCTTGGAGCTCTTGTAGAGGAACAGCACCAGCGACAGGAAGACGCCGAGGAAGATGCCGGCCTCGAGGTTGAACAGCGTGCCGATCAGCGTGGTCAGGAGGATGACCGTCTCGGTCTTGCTGGTGTGCCAGATGTGCGTGATATGGTGGAAGTCGATCAGTCCCCAGGCCACCAGGAACAGGATGCCGGCCATGGCGGCGTTGGGCAGGAACGCGGCGAGCGGCGCCACCACCAGCAGCACCAGCACCAGGAAGACGGAGGCGAACACCGAGGCCAGGGGCGTTCGGGCGCCGGCTTCGTAGTTCACGCCGCTGCGGTTGAAGGAGCCGGAGGACGCATAGGCCGAAAAGAACGAGCCGATGATGTTCGAGAGGCCCTGGCCGATGAATTCCTGGTTGCCGTCGATGCGCTGTTCGGAGCGTACCGCGATGGCGCGGGCGATCGATACCGCCTCGGTCAGCGCCAGCATGGTGATGACCAGCGCCGGCCCGATGGTATGGCGCAGCGTGTCGAGCGAAAAGTCCGGCATCGAGAGCGGCGGCAGGTGCGCCGGCAGCGCGCCCACCGTCTTGATGCCCGTCGTGTCCTGACCCAGCATGAAGTTGAGGACTTCCGCGACGATGCTGCCGACGATCATGGCCGCGATCATGTAGGGAATCTTCTTGACGTAGCGCTTGGTGAAGATGCCGACGGCCAGCGTGACCAGGCTGACGCTCAGCACCCAGGGGTTGATGTCGCCGGCCTGGACGAACAACTGATGGATGATCTCGTAGAAGGGCGTGCCGCGCGGAATCTGGATGCCGAAGAAATTGCGCACCTGGCTGGCAGCGATGAGGATGGCGGCGCCGGCTGTGAAGCCTATCACCACCGTATGGGAGATGAAGTTCACCAGCGCGCCCATGCGCGCCAGGCCGAGCGCCAACTGAAAGACGCCGACCAGGAAGGTCAGCGTCAGCACCAGGCTGATGTACTGGGCCGAGCCGGGTTCGGCCGCGTGCGAGAGGGCAGCGAAAACGGCGATGGAAATCGCCGTCGTCGGGCCGGAGACCAGATGCCAGCTGGAACCGAACAGGGCGCCGATCACCGCCGGCACCATGGCGGCATAAAGTCCGTACTGAGGCGGCAGGCCGGCGATGGTGGCGAAGGCGACGCCTTGGGGCAGGACGATCAGCGCGCCGGAAAAGCCCGCCAGCAGATCGTCACGCGCGGTCCGGCGGGTGACGAGCGGCCACCAGCGCAGAAAGGGGAACAGCTTGGCCAGAGGGCCGGAAGACATTTTCATCGAGGGCGCCGAATCGGCCGACTCGGCCGGCAGCATGACTGTCGAAGGCATGAATATTAGCAGATATGAATGTTTGCCCGGAAATCGGGCAACGCCCGCCAGCATAGCGAGCGCTCCGTGAAGCGAGCGTTAAGAGTGGCAGGACGCTTGGTGGCGCAGCTTGCCGTATGCCGCCAGCAGCCGCTGGTGCATGTCGCTGCCCTTGAGGTCGTCGCCGAGCGAGCCGACGCCGAAGAATCTTTGCCGCCCATCCAGCATCGCCTCGGCTGTCGCCACCGTGGCCTCGCCGTAGAGTTGTCGTAGCGCGCTGTCGTATCCGACGGCGTCTCCAAGGCCGAGCAGGGTCTCGATGCAGCGATAGACGCGGCGACGGCCGGCGTTGAACTGCTCGAAGTGGCGCACCCATTCGCAGCCCTCGCGGATGCCTTCGTCGTCGCCGATGGCCAGCGCCAGCAGGATTTTCAGCTCGCCTATCCGCAGATCGCTCCAGAACGAATCGGCATCGGCCGCCAGGCCGATCAGTTCCGTAATGGGGCGCGCGTCCGGCAGGTCGAGCTCGCCCAGCGCTTCGAGCAGGTCGGCGCATTCCTCGTCGTCCAGTTCCGGCAGGCGCAGGATGGCGTCGCGAACGATATTGCCGACGCTGTTGTTGTCCCACTGCAGGTCATCGAGCGGGTAGATTTCCGACATGCCCGGAACCAGGATTCGGCAGGCGTAGACTCCGAGATGAGTGAAGTCGGCGATGTAGATGTCGTGGCCCTCGCGATGAATCCTGTCCACCAGCCAGCAGTAGTCCTCGTCCGTGGTGGCGCTGAAGTTCCAGTCGCTGAACTCGAAGTCCGGCGTGTCGCCGAGGAAGTTCCAGCTGACGATGCCGCTCGAATCGACGAAGTGGATCTCGAGGTTCGGCGGCGTGGCGATTTCGTCCAGGTCGAAGCCGGGCTCGGGGAAGCCGCCGAGGGCATCTAGGCCGCGGCCCTGGAGCAGCTCGGTCAGGGCGCGCTCCAAGGCGATCTCGAAGCGCGGATGGGCGCCGAAGCTGGCGAAGCAGCCCTGATCGCCGGGGTGGAGCAGGGTAACGTTCATCACCGGGTATTCGCCGCCGAGGGAAGCGTCCTTGACCAGGATGCCGAAGCCGGCCGTGCGCAGGTCGCGGATATCCGCCGCAAGGCGCGGATAGCGGGCGATCACCTGCTCCGGCACGTCCGGCAGGCAGAGTCCCTCGCCGATGATGCGGAACTTGATGTGGCGCTCGAAGATTTCCGACAGGGCCTGGGTGCGGGCCTCGGCCTGCGTGTTGCCGGCCGACATGCCGTTGCTAACGTAGAGGTTGCCGATGATATTGACCGGGAACCAGACCTCGGCGCCGTCGCGTTGGCGCACGTAGGGCAGCGCGCAGATGCCGCGACCGGCATTGCCGGAATTGAGGTCGACCAGGGCGGTGGCGTCGATGTCGCCGTCCGGGTTGTAGAACCGGTGCAGCTCCGGGGTCAGCAGTTGCGGCGGCCACACGCCGTCCTGGCCAAGCTGGAACCATCGCTCGCGCGGATGGTGGGCGAAGGTGCCATTGGCGAATTGCGGCCCCAGGTAGTAGTGCGTCCAGAAATAGTTGCAGGACAGGCGCTCGAAGAATTCGCCCAGCGCACTGGCCAGCGCGGCCAGCCGCGAGCCGCCCTTGCCGTTGGTGAACAGCAGCGGGCAATCGCGGTCGCGCACATGCACCGACCAGATGCCGGCCACCGGATTCAGCCAGGAGCGTTCCTCGACATGGAAGCCGAGTTCCCCCAGCTTGCCCTGCATGGTGGCGATCGACGATTCGAGCGACGCGTCCTTGCCGGCGATGAAATGTTCTGTCTGCATGGGAATGCCTGAATTGACGACCAACCGCATAATAGTGGCAGTTTCCATCCCGACGACAGAATCGACATGCACGAAATCAGGCCCGGTCAATCGACCGAACTGCTGAAGGAGCTGCACATCCTCACCCGCGACGGCAGGATGAACCAGGACAGCCGGCGCAAGATCAAGCAGGTCAATCACCTCTACCAGTTCATCGAGCCGCTGCTGGAGGAGATCCGCGCCGATCACGCTGACATCCGCCTAGTCGATCACGGCGCCGGCAAGTCATATCTCGGTTTCATCCTCTACGACCTGTTCTTCAAGGAGCGGCTCGACGGATCGCATCTATACGGCATCGAAACGCGCGCCGAGCTGGTCGACAAGTCGCGCGCGCTGGCGTCGCGGCTGGGCTTCGCCGGCATGTCTTTCCTCAAACTCTCGGTGGAGCAGTCGATTGCCTCGGACCAACTCCCGCCGCAGGTCGATATCGTCACCGCCCTGCACGCTTGCAATACCGCCACCGACGACGCCATCCGTTTCGCCCTGGCCAGGCAGGCCCGTTTCATCGTGCTGGTGCCCTGCTGCCAGGCCGAGGTCGCGGCGGTGTTGAGGAAGAACAAGGGCAGGGTGCTCGCCAACCCGCTCGCCGAGCTCTGGCGCCATCCCATCCACACGCGCGAATTCGGCAGCCATGTCACCAACGTGCTGCGCTGCCTGCAGCTGGAGGCGCACGGCTACCAGGTCAGCGTCACCGAACTGGTCGGCTGGGAGCACTCGATGAAGAACGAGCTGATCATCGCCCGGCGGGAAAACCGCCTCGGCCGCGCATCGGCAGAGCGGCTGAGAACGCTGCTAGGGCAATTGGGACTGGAAGAGTTGGGCGGGCGGTTCTTTACGCCGGGCTGACTGTCGGAGGTGTTCTCATGCGCCAGTTGAAACTGAGCAAGGCTTTTACGTTGATGGAATCAGGGCCTGTGGTCCTCGTGACAACCCATGACGGGAAAAAAGACAACATCATGACCATCTCCTGGACCATGGTGATGGATTTCACGCCGCTATTCGCCATCACCACGGGTGAATGGAATCACTCCTTTGCGGCGCTGCGAAAGAATCGGGAGTGCGTCATTGCCATTCCCACCGTCGACCTGCTGGACAAGGTGGTTGGCATCGGGACGTGCTCCGGGGTGGACACGGACAAGTTTGCCAGGTTCAAGCTCACACCCGTGCCGGCCAAACTCGTCAGGCCGTCGTTGATCAAGGAGTGCCTCGCCAACATCGAGTGCAAGGTCA
This sequence comes from Rhodocyclaceae bacterium, assembly GCA_035654135.1. Lineage (GTDB taxonomy): Bacteria > Pseudomonadota > Gammaproteobacteria > Burkholderiales > Rhodocyclaceae > Fen-999. The sequence goes on from DASRXN010000040.1 coordinate 8,551, forward strand.
TCGACATCGTCAAAAAGCACAACATTGTTGTGCTGGAGGGTATTGCCGCATACGTCGATACCGCACGCAAGGAGAAGCGCACGGTTCACGCTGTTGGTGACGGAACATTCATTGTCGACGGGCGCAAGATTGACCGGAAGAAGATGATGGCCTCCAAGCTCCCGTCGGGCGTTTAACGGTCATTGGTCAGTCCATCGGCTCAAGCCGGCCAGAAGCGGCCACACCGTCTTTCGGTATAGTGTCATCCAGACGGCCGGTTGGCCCAACAAGAAGTCATCAGCAGGTCGTTCGCACTTGACTAACCCATGGCTTGGCCTCAATTAATTCGTTGTTTTTTGCATCCCGGGTTTTCCGTGCCCATTTGTTCGGCACGAGTTGAGCGACTTGTCCGATCGATCCGAGAACCTACCCCTGGCTGGCAAAAGATATCGAGTCAGACAAGCCGCCTGCTATCTCTGCTTGTGCTGGCAGCTTGGACGGGAATCCTGCACGCGGAAACACTTACGGTCGGTATTCTTTCCTTCAGGCCGGATGCAGAGACACGTGCGCACTGGCAGCCGCTCATGGATTACCTCGGCTTGGCTGTGCCCGGAAAACACTTCGAATTGAAGGCACTTTCCTATCCCGAACTCAACGTTGCCATCGCGCGCAACGAGGTGGATTTCGTATTCACCAATCCAGCTCATTACATTGAACTCCGTCATCAGGTCAATTTGTCCGGTGCTCTGGCGACGGTCGTCGAAACCGAAGATGGCCATCCCCTGAGTGAATTCGGCGGAACCATATTCACTTTGAGAGAGCGGAGCGACATCGACTCGCTGCAGGATGTTGCCGGGAAGCGGGTGGCAATACCGGATGCTTCGTCGCTCGGCGGCTATCACATGCAAGCCTTCGAACTCGTCCGAGGCGGCGTGGCATTGCCGGACGAGGATCATCTGATGATGACAGGCACGCCGCACGACAAGGCAATTGCGGCCGTTCTTGCAGGCAAGGCGGACGTGGGCTTCGCGCGCGCGGGCGTCATCGAGCACATGATCGCGGAAAGCAAACTTGAGTCGGGGCGATTGAAGATTCTTCATCGCGTCGATCTTCCCGGGTTTCCTTTTGCCTCCTCAACCCGGTTGTATCCCGAGTGGCCGTTTATCGTCCTGCCGCATGTCGATGCGCGCATTTCGCGTCGCGTCGCTTCCGCCCTGCTAGCCATCGAACCGGGATCGCAACTGATGAAGAGCGTCGGGCCGCGCGGCTTTGCGGTGCCGGCAGACTACTCACCTGTGGAAGAGGTGATGCGCGAATTGCGCGTGCCTCCGTTCGATACACCGCTGCAGGTCACGTTGCGGGACATTTGGCTGCGCTACGAGTCGGCGCTGATCGTGGTCATGATCTCCTCGGGCATCATCCTGGCGATGATTTTCCGTCTCGTGACGTCGAACCAGCATCTGCAAAAGGCCCGTCAGCGCAACGAACAGGTCATGAGCCAGCTCAGGCGGCAAGACGAATTCCTGCACAACATTACCGAGAATCTGCCCGCGTTGATTCTGTACTGGGATCGTGACGAGCGTTGCCGTTTTGCCAATCGCCACGCGGCAAGCTCGTTCGGCGTCGCTGAGGAACCATTGATCGGCAAAACTCTGCGCGATGCCATGGGCCCGGAGAACTATGCGCTCGACAGGGAGCAAATCGCGGGTGCGTTGAGCGGTACGCCCCAGGAATACGAGCGCCCCTATCCGCTGCCGTCGGGCGAAACAGGCTATCACCTGGTGAATCTGGTACCTGACCGGCAGGGGTATGAAGTGGCCGGGTTCTTCGAACTCGTTACCGACATCACGCATCAAAAGCACGCCGCAGAAGAAAGGATTGCTTGGGCAATTTCCCAGCGTGACGCGCTTGTGCGCGAAGTCCATCACCGCATCAAGAACAACCTGCAAAGCGTCGGCAGCCTACTGCAAAAGGAACTGGGCACGTTCCCCGATTTCGCGCCGCGTCTGCAAAGAGCCATGGACCAGTTGCATACGCTCTCTGTGGTCCATGGCTTGCAAACGACGACGGCGGGCGAGCATATCGTCCTCGTTGGCCTTCTTCAGCAAATCTGCACCAGGCATGGTGAACAGACATCGCGTGCGATCGAGCTCCAATGTTCGGATGCTCCGCCGTGCATTCAAGCCATCACCATCATTCCGACGGAAGCGGTGGGCGTCTCGCTCATCCTGAACGAATTGATAACGAATGCCTG
>DASRXN010000041.1:0-21618 GCA_035654135.1 Rhodocyclaceae bacterium
CAAAGCCGCAACTGACGGTGACCCCTCTCGCCGAGGGCGTCCACCGGCAGCACATGTGCCTCCTTGCCTCCGTCCGCGGTCTTCACCAGCAGGACGATGAGCCACGGGAGGACTGTAGTGGCGGGATCGACGCCAACTGCAATCGAACTTCCGTCGGGACGAAGCAGGCTCAAGTGGCCGGTGGCATTGAACGCCAGTCCGGCCATCGGGGGCCGACGAATTAGGACGGCAAGGGAAGACGCCAGCGCAAGCCATAGTGCGGCTTTCAGAGCCAGCGGCAGGTCGGTGGGCAGCAAACCCGCGGCCGCCAGCAGATGGGCAAGCGTAAGCGCCGCGATCAGACTGCGCGAGCGACGAATATCAAGGGTGACTGGCAGCAGCATCGCCGCTGGCCGCGAAAGTCAGACGCGGCGGAACGCCAGCGTGCCGTTGGTGCCGCCGAAGCCGAAATTGTTCTTGATGGCGACGTTAATACTGAGATCCCGTGCCGTGTTGGCGCAGTAATCGAGATCGCAGTCCGGATCCTGATTGAAGATGTTGATCGTCGGCGGCGATACCTGGTGATGAACCGCGAGCGCCGTCAACACCGACTCCAGACCGCCGGCGCCGCCGAGCAGGTGGCCGGTCATCGACTTGGTCGAATTCACCACCAGTTTTCTGGCGGCGTCGCCCATCGCCAGCTTGATCGCCTCGGTTTCGTTCTTGTCGCCGAGTGGAGTCGAGGTGCCGTGGGCGTTGATGTACTGAACCTGGTCGGCGTTGACACCGGCATCCTTCAGCGCATTCATCATGCTGCGGCGGGGACCGTCGGTATCGGGGGCCGTCATGTGATAAGCGTCACCACTCATGCCGAAACCGGCCACTTCGGCGTAAATCCTGGCACCACGACGCTTGGCATGCTCGTACTCCTCCAGCACCATGACGCCGGCACCCTCGCCCAGCACGAAGCCGTCGCGGTCCTTGTCCCACGGACGGCTGGCCGTCGCCGGATCATCGTTGCGAGTGGACAAAGCCTGTGCCGACGAGAAGCCACCTACCGCAAGTGGCGTGATGGTCGACTCGGCGCCACCGCAGACCATCACGTCGGCATCGCCGTACTGAATGGTGCGGAAGCTGATGCCAATGGCGTGCAAGCCTGTCGTGCAGGCCGTCACCACGGCCAAGTTAGGTCCCTTGGCACCGAGCATGATCGACAGGTTGCCCGAGATCATGTTGATGATGGTGCCAGGAATAAAGAAGGGCGAAATCTTGCGCGGGCCGCCGGCGAGAAAATCGTCGTGCGTTTCCTCGATCATCGGCAGGCCGCCGATGCCGGAGCCGATATTGACGCCGATGCGTTCAGCGTTCTCGGGCGTGATCTCGATGCCGCAGTCGCGGAAGGCCTGAATTCCCGCCGCCATGCCGTAATGGATGAAGACGTCCATCCGGCGCGCTTCCTTCGGCGACAGATAGGCCCCGACATCGAATTCCTTCACCTCGCCGGCGATGCGAGCCTTGAACGCCGAGGCGTCGAACCGGCTGATCGGGACAATGCCGCTATTACCGGCGACAATGTTTTGCCAAGTTTCGGCAACCGTGTTGCCGACCGGGGAGATGGCCCCCAGGCCAGTGACGACGACTCTGCGACGCGACAAGGTGATCTCCAGCGATGAAGGGGAAAGCTGCCCGAAAACGGGCGCGGATCAGGCCTTCTTGAGGTTGTTGCTAACGTAATCGACGGCCTGCTGGACCGTGGTGATCTTCTCGGCTTCCTCGTCCGGAATCTCGCACTCGAATTCCTCTTCGAGGGCCATCACCAACTCGACGGTGTCGAGGGAGTCAGCGCCCAGATCGTCGACAAAGGACGAATCGATCTTGATGTCAGCCTCGTTGACGCCCAGTTGCTCGGCGACGATCTTCTTGACGCGTTGTTCGATGTTCTCCATTTGATGCTCCTTCCCTTGATGATCGGGTGTGTAAAAACTGCGCTATTTTAGCAAAACCGGAAGACAGCCCGGTTAAACCTTAAACCATGTACATGCCGCCATTGACGTGCAGCGTGATGCCCGTGATGTAACTGGCACCGGGGCCGGCAAGAAAAGCCACTGCTGCTGCGACATCCTCGCCCTGCCCCAGTCTATTCAACGGGATACGCTGCAACATCGCGGCACGCTGGGTCTCCGGCAATCCCCTCGTCATGTCGGTGTCGATCAGGCCGGGCGCGACGCAATTGACGGTGATGTTGCGACTGCCGAGTTCCTGGGCCAGCGAGCGGCTCAAGCCCTCGACGCCGGCCTTGGCCGCCGTGTAGTTGGCCTGGCCGGGGTTGCCCGACGAGCCGACCACCGATGTGATGTTGATGATGCGGCCATGGCGTGCCTTCATCATGCCGCGCATGACCAACTTCGCTAGCCGGAACACGGCCTTCAGATTGGTGTCGATCACGGTATCCCATTCCTCATCCTTCATGCGCATGGCGAGGTTGTCGCGGGTGATACCGGCATTGTTGACCAGTACGGTGAGCGGGCCGAACTTCTTCTCGATTTCGCCGATAACGGCCTCACAGGAAGCCGGGTCGGTAACATTGAGCACCGTGCCCCAGCCCTTGATGCCAGCCTCGTCGAAAGCATTCTGGATGTCTGCGGCGCCAGACTCGGAGGTGGCAGTGCCAACGACCGAGGCGCCTTCGCGGCCGAGACCGAGCGCAATGGCGCGGCCGATGCCGCGCGAGGCACCCGTAACCAGTGCAATTTGTTCATTCAACGTAGTCATTCTTCAGCCCCTCACGGCGGCGAGGGCCGCTTCGATACCCGCCAGATCGTTCATGGCGCCGCCGGTCAGGCCATCGGCACAGCGCTTGACCAGGCCGGACAGCACTTTGCCTGGGCCGCATTCATAGATATGGGTGACGCCGGCCGTCTGCATCGCCTGCATGGTTTCGACCCAGCGCACCGGCGCGGCCGCCTGCCGCACCAGGGCAGCGCGAATCTGATCCGGGTCATTTACCGTGGCAACATCGACATTGTTGACCACCAAAGTCAGTGGCGGTGATACGGCGACGTCCGCCAGACGCGCCTTGAGCCTTTCCGCCGCCGGCTGCATCAGTGAGCAATGGAAGGGAGCGGATACCGGCAGCATCAGCGCGCGCTTGGCACCCTTGGCCTTGCAGGCTTCGGCGGCCCGTTCGACGGCGGCCTTGTGGCCGGCAATCACTGTCTGTTCCGGAGAATTGAAATTTACGGCCTGGACTACCTGACCCTGGGCCACTTCGTCACAGACCGCCTTGACCGCGGCGGCATCGAGGCCGAGCACTGCCGCCATGGCGCCCTCGCCTGCTGGCACGGCTTCCTGCATGGCCTTGGCGCGCAGTTCGACCAGCGGCACGGCGTCTTTCAGTTCGAGCGCGCCAGCGGCGACCAGCGCCGAGTATTCGCCGAGGCTGTGGCCGGCAACCATGGTCGGTTGCGGCCCACCTTTTCCCAGCCAGAGGCGATAGACGGCGACGCCGGCAGTCAGCATCAAAGGCTGGGTATTTACAGTCTGGTTGAGGGCCTCGGCCGGACCTTCGCTGGCCAGTTGCCAAAGGTCGCGGCCCAGTGCAGTCGAAGCTTCATCGAAGGTGGCGCGGATGACCGGACTATCTCCGTAGGCAGCCATCATGCCGAGAGATTGGGAGCCTTGACCGGGAAAGACGAGCGCAAATTTCATGATCGTGTTCTCAGAATTTCAGGAGCGTGGCACCCCAGGTGAAACCACCGCCAACACCTTCCAGCAGGACGACGTTGCCGCGTTTGATTCGATGGGCTCGCACTGCTTCATCGAGCGCCAGCGGAATCGAAGCCGCCGAGGTATTGCCGTGACGGTCGACGGTGACGATGCATTTCTCGGCAGGCAAATGCAGTTTCTTCGCCGTCGATTGCATGATGCGGATGTTGGCCTGATGCGGCACCAGCCAATCGAGCTGTTCCGCCGTCATGCCGGCCGCTGCGATGACTTCGTTGCCCACGTCGGCGAGCACCTTGACGGCGAACTTGAACACTGCCTGGCCGTCCATGCGCAACAGCGGATCGCCAATCGGCTGCCCGCCGGAAAGATGTCCGGGGACGGAGAGGATAGGGTTGTAGCTACCATCGGCATGCAGGGCGGACGCTAGAATACCCGGCTCGTCCGAGGCTTCCAGTACTACGGCGCCGGCGCCGTCGCCGAACAGGACACAGGTACCGCGATCCTTCCAGTCGAGGATGCGCGAAAACACTTCGGCGCCGACCACCAGCGCGCACTTGTGCGAGCCGGAGCGAATGAATTTCTCGGCGATGCCCAAGGCATACATGAAACCGCTGCACACCGCCTGAACGTCGAAGGCAGCGCCGCCACTCTTGATGCCGAGCTTGTCCTGCAGCAATGCTGCCGTGCTCGGGAAGACGTAATCCGGCGTCGAGGTAGCGACGATAACCAGGTCGATGTCGTTCGGCTCTCGGCCAGCGGCTGCCAGCGCGCGCCGGCTTGCCTCCGCCGCCAGATCGGAGGCGGCAACGCCGGGTGCGGCCAGATGGCGGCTGCGGATGCCGGTTCGTTCGACGATCCAGGCATCCGAGGACTCAAGGCCATGCGCGGCAATCAATGCATCGTTGGTGACGGGCGCGCCGGGCAGAAAGCTGCCGGTACCGGTAATGCGGGCGTGACTCATGCGGCAACTGATACCGAGTTAACGGGGTGTATGGCTGCCATGCGGGCCGCGATTCTTTCCGGTAGCCGCTCGCGGGCCGCTTCGGCGGCACGTTCCAGTGCGCATCGGAAAGCGTAGGCATCCGCGGAGCCATGGCTCTTGAAAACGATGCCCCTAAGGCCGAGCAGGCTCGCGCCATTGTAGGCACGGTGGTCGAATCGGCGCTTGAAGGCGCGGATCACCGGCAGCGCCATGACCGCCACCAGCTTGGTCAAAAGGTTGCGCGAGAACTCTTCCTTGAGACCTCCGGCGATCATCTGCGCCAAACCCTCCGAGGACTTGAGTACCACGTTGCCGACGAAGCCGTCGCAGACCACCACATCGGCTGCGCCTTTCCAAATGTCGTCGCCCTCAACGTTGCCGCAGAAGTTGAGGCCGCTATCCTTGAGCAGCTCGGTGGCCTGCTTGACCACTTCGTTGCCCTTGATGTCTTCCTCGCCGATGTTGAGCAGACCAACGCTCGGCCGGTCGCGATGCTCGAGTGCGGAGACCAGCATAGCGCCCATGATGCCAAACTGGCGCAGGTGTTCCGCCGTGCAATCGACGTTAGCGCCGAGGTCCAGCACGTAGGTATGGCCGTTGACGGTGGGAAGAATGGTCGCGATGGCCGGCCGGTCGATGCCGGGCAGGGTCTTCAGGACGAACCGGGAAATGGCCATCAGCGCACCGGTATTGCCGGCCGAGATGGCGGCATCGGCGACGCCGTCCTTGACCAGGTCGGCCGCCACGCGCATCGACGAATCCTTCTTGTTGCGCAGGGCAGTGGCGACCGCCTCGTGCATTTCCACCACCTCGCTGGCGTGGTGGATGCGCAGACGTTCGCCGACTTCGGCAGAGCCGGCCAGCAGCGGGCGCAAGACCTCCTCGCGGCCGACCAGAATGGCCGCGCAATCGGGGTCGCGACGGAGGAAATCGAAGACAGCGGGGACGGTGACCGAGGGGCCGTGGTCACCACCCATGCAATCTACGGCAATAGTGATCGCCATCGTGATTACGGCCAAATGTGCGGTTGCTGCCGCACATTTGGCCGCAGTCGATTCGACGGATTACTCGCCCTTGGCCTTGACGACCTTCTTGCCTCGATAGACGCCCGACGGAGAAATGTGGTGGCGTAAGTGGACTTCGCCAGTGGTCGCCTCGACGGCCAGGGGCGGATTGGTGAGGAAGTCGTGGGCGCGATGCATGCCGCGCTTGGAGGGGGACTTCTTGTTCTGTTGTACAGCCATGGTCAAACTCCTTAATTTAGCTCCGGCCCAACGCTCGCCACCGCGGGCATCAGCCTTCGCCGATACTACGTCTCAACCTCGCCAGCGCCGCGAATGGCGATGGTTCATTCTCTTCGATCACTGGTGCCGGCGGCTCGCAGGACTCGTGCCGGGGCGCTATCGGCAGCGCCAGCAGCACTTCATCCTCGATCAACGGCAACAACGCCATTTCCTTCTCCGCCGCGATGGCGTCAAAACCATCTTCGGCCAAATCCTCGTCGGGCCAGGGTTGTCCCTGTGGTATCAGCAGGAACCGGCTGCTGATATCGACCGGAAAAACCAACGCCGCCAGACACCGCTGACAGCGCAGATTCAAGCTGCCCGACAATGCCATGGTCAGCCAGGCCTTGCCGTCCCGATCCCGCTCGCCGGCAATCTCGCAATTCAGAGCACCTGCGTCACCGACCAGTACCTCTGCAAGTCTTGACAATGCCGTCACTGCCACCTGCCCCGCCAGCCTCCTGCCCTCGCGGGCGAATTCCAGGCCGTCGATGCTCGCCCCGGCAATTGCAGTGCTTTCCGTCACGATCCGGGCAGCCGACATAAGGGGCGCGATGTTATCATGCAGCGGCTTTCTCCGTCAAAACAAAAACATGCCTGAACTCGTGCTTGCCTCCACTTCGCCGTTCCGGCGCGAGCTATTGTCTCGGCTGGGAATACCCTTCGTGTCTGTCGCACCGGCAGCCGACGAAACGCCGCTACCGGACGAACCTCCCGCCGCCACCGCCGAACGCCTGTCGATTGCCAAGGCCCGTGCCGTCGCTGATCGCCATCCGAAAGCGCTGATCATCGGTTCCGACCAGGTGGCCTACCAGGGCGAAACCCGATTCGGCAAACCGGGGACGCGAGAGAATGCCATCACGCAACTGCGGGCGATGAGCGGAAAAACGGTGATTTTCCACACCGGTTTATGCTTGCTGAACGCCCCCACCGGGAGGATTCACCTGCGCGGTATCCCGACCAAGGTTCGGTTCCGCGAGCTTTCCGATGCCGAAATCCGGCGCTACCTGGACAAGGAGGATGCTCTCAATTGTGCCGGCAGCGCCCGCTCCGAAGGACTGGGCATTTCGCTGGTGGAATACATGCGCGGCGACGATCCCAACGCCTTGGTCGGCCTGCCGCTGATCGCGCTCTGCAACATGTTGCGGGCTGAAGGCGTCGAACTGCCCTGATGCCGGGGATCCTTTATTTGATCCCGTCCGCGCTCGGCGACGCGCCATGGACAACCTATGTTCCGGCGGAAACACGCGAAACCGCCTGTCGGCTGACGCGCTTCATCGCCGAGAATGCCAAGACGACCCGGGGCGAACTAAAGCGACTCGGCCATCCACTGCCATTGCGCGATATCGCCATCGAGCAACTGCCGGAGAAGCTGTCTCCTGCCGACATTGAACGTCTGCTGGCACCAGTCCTGGCCGGTAACGATGTGGGGGTAATGTCGGAAGCCGGTTGCCCGGGTGTCGCCGACCCCGGCGCCCTGATCGTCCGCCGTGCCCACGTCCTGGGAATCACTGTCAAACCGTTGGTGGGTCCCTCGTCCCTGCTACTGGCCCTGATGGCGTCTGGGCTGGAGGGCCAGCGCTTTGCCTTCCACGGCTATCTGCCTGCCCGGGAGCCTGAGCGCAGCCGACGGATCAACGAGTTGGAAAAGGAATCGGCGCGACTCGGCGAAACACAGATGTTCATCGAGACGCCCTACCGCAATGACACCCTGTTCAAGGCCCTGCTCGGTGCCTGCCGGCCGAACACTCGTCTTTGCCTGGCTACCGACCTCACCTTGCCAGCCGAAACGGTGGCAACGCGCACGATCACCGACTGGCGCCGGCAACCGCCGCCCGAACTGGAGCGGCGGCCGACGGTCTTCCTGCTGCTCAGCGAAGGCTGAAACGATTGAAGGCGTTGGCCATGCCCTCGGCCATGTCGGCGCCAAATTGCTTGGCCAGTTTCTCGGCGAAGTTCGGCTTCACGGTGTAATCGCGCACATCCTCCGCCTTGATGACATCCCGGGCGACGGAGTCAATGGTGCCGTAATCGTCGGCCAACCCGAGCTCGATGCTCTTGCTGCCACTCCACATCAGGCCGGAGAACATCTCGGGCGTTTCCTTGAGCCGCTTGCCGCGCCCCTGACGCACAACCGCGATGAACTGCTGGTGGATTTCTCCTAGCATCTGCTGGGCATGAGCCTTGTGCTGGGCGTTCTGGGGTGAGAAGGGATCGAGGAAGCCTTTGTTTTCTCCGGCGGTAAGCAGTCGCCGCTCGACGCCCAGCTTGTCCATGGTACCGGTGAAGCCGAAACCATCGATCAGGACGCCAATCGAGCCGACGATGCTGGCCTTGTCGACGAAAATCTTGTCCGCGGCGGCAGCCACGTAGTAGCCGCCTGAAGCGCATATATCCTCGACCACCGCGTACAGCGGAATGTCGGGATACTTGCCGCGAAGACGGCGGATTTCGTCATTGATGATGCCCGCCTGTACCGGGCTGCCGCCGGGACTGTTGATGCGCAGCACCACGCCACCGGTTTTCTTGTCCTCGAACGCGGCCTGCAAGGCGCTGATGATGTTCTCGGCGCTGGCATCGCCCCGGCTGCTGATGACACCTTTCAGTTGCACCATCGCGGTATGCTTTGCTCCGTCGGGGAGATGCTCGCGCGCACCCGGCCAATCGAGCGCGATCATCAGCACGATGATCAGATAGGCAAAACCGAGGAGCTTGAAGAAGATGCCCCAGCGCCGGCGGCGGCGCTGCTCGGCAACGGCATCCAGAGCAAGTTTTTCGATGATGCGGCGTTCCCAGTTGGGGTCGTTGTTGTCTTGGCTCACGTGTGGTGCCTCGGATGTCGAAGGGATCGAAGTATAGTCTGGCCGATCAGGCATTTTGCCGCAGCCAATTCGCCAGCTCGGCGACAGAATCGGCGCATTGCAGCGGTGTCAGGGTCGCGAGAAATTCACGATCGTGGGCGCCATAGGTCACGGCAAGGCTGCCGACTCCCGCGTTGCGGGCCATCTCAAGGTCGTGCGTGGTGTCGCCGATCATCAGAGTCAGTCCTGGCGAGACGCCGAATTCCTCCATCAGTTCCTCCAGCATCTGCGGATGGGGCTTCGAATGGCACTCGTCGGCGCAGCGGCTGGCATGAAAGCAGTCGCCGAGCCCGCTGACGGCCAAGGCCCGGTCCAGCCCGGCGCGTGACTTGCCGGTGGCAACACCGAGGAGATAGCCGTTGGCGGCCAGATCGCGCACCAATTCGGCCGCACCGACGAACAGCTTCAGTTCGTGGTCCTGCGACAGGTAATGATGGCGATATCTGTTCGCCAGTTCGTCGTGCCGATTCTCCTCGAGCTCCGGTAGGGCGTAGCGCAGGGCCTCGTGCAGGCCAAGGCCTATTACGTGGCGTGCCCGTTCGTCCGACGGCGCCGGCATGCCCATGTCGACCGCAGCTGCCTGGATGCAGGCCACGATGGTGTCCGCCGAATCCATCAACGTGCCATCCCAATCGAAGACGATCAGTTCATAGCGTCTGGTCATAATCCTTCTTCTCGTTGACGTCCAGCCGCGCCAGAAAGCCCCTCAATTCGACCGGCAGCGGCGCATCCAGTTCGATGGCCTCACCGGTCAGCGGATGCGGAAGCCGCAACTTAGCCGCGTGCAGGAACATGCGTTTGAGACCGGCCTTTTGCAAGTCCCTGTTGAGCGCGAAATCTCCGTACTTGTCGTCGCCGGCCAGCGGAAAGCCGAGGTGGGACAGATGCACCCGGATCTGGTGCGTGCGGCCAGTTTTCAGTTCCACGTCGACCAGGCTGAAATTCTCCCAGCGGGCGACGAGGCGCACGATGGAGTGAGCCTGCTTGCCCTCATCCGAAACGCTGACGCGCCGCTCGCCCTCGGCAGTCAGATACTTGTGCAGGGGCAGCCGGACGTGCTGGAGCACGTTGCGCCAGCGCCCCTTAACCAGTGTCAGGTAATGCTTGTTGATGCCGCCATCGCGGAACAGGTCGTGCAGCCTGGTCAGTGCGGAACGCTTCTTCGCCACCACCAGCAGTCCCGATGTCTCCCGGTCGAGTCGATGGGCCAGTTCGAGGAAGCGGGCATCGGGCCGGGCGCGCCGGAGTTGCTCAATGACGCCAAAGCTGACACCGCTGCCGCCGTGGACGGCGATTCCGGCCGGCTTGTCGAGGACGATCATGGCGTCGTCCTCGAAGACCATGTCGAAGTCGCGTGCCGGAGCAGCGGGCTTGTCGGCCGAAGCGGAAACCCGGATGGGTGGCACCCGAACCCTGTCGCCACTCTTCAGCCGGTACTCCGCCGCAACCCTGCCCTTGTTCACCCGCACCTCGCCACTCCTCAGGATGCGGTATACGTGGCTCTTGGGCACGCCCTTGGCCAGGCGGAGGAGGAAGTTGTCGATGCGCTGCCCGTCTGCTTCCTCGCCCACTTCGAGCAGCGTCGCCGATTCTTTGCTTAACTCATTCATTTTGAAATATACTGTGCCTCGGTTTGCCGTCCCGCGACGGCGTGCCCGACGACCCGAAGTGGCGTCGGCGGCGCCCTCCCGAGACGTTGTCATCTCCCCGTAACCGCCGGTTTCAGTTACCAGCGTAAGTAACGCCGAGACGACAAGGGGCAGAACTGGCTGCTACATTGTCTATTCGACACCACCGCAGCCGGGCCCCCCGGAGCAGCCCCGAGGGTATGTCGCTCGCCCGAAGCAGCGATACTACTTGATTGCGCGCACCACAGGCACAGACGATTTCCCGACGCGGGTAACAAACCGGCGCCGGACACACGAAGATAACGACAGCCGTTTGCCGACAGGCCGATGATCCAGCCACCAAACCCGCAAACCTAGTTGCCGCCGCTTGAATATCAAGCGGCTAATCGTACAAGTTGTCGTGCCGCCCGCGCGCGGGAGCACATATGAAACGCATGCTGTTCAATGCGACGCAAGCCGAGGAACTCCGCGTCGCGATCGTCGATGGTCAGAAACTGATCGACCTCGATATCGAATCGGCCGCCAAAGAGCAACGCAAGAGCAACATCTACAAGGCGGTCATCACCCGTATCGAGCCCAGCCTCGAAGCCGCCTTCGTCGATTACGGCGCCGAGCGCCACGGCTTCCTGCCCTTCAAGGAAGTTTCCCGTTCCTTCTTCAAACCGGGCGTCGATGCCGGTCGCGCCCGTATCCAGGACGCACTTCAGGTCGGCCAGGAAATCATCGTCCAGGTCGAAAAGGACGAGCGCGGCAACAAGGGTGCCGCGCTAACCACCTTCATTTCGCTGGCCGGCCGCTATTTGGTGCTGATGCCGAATAATCCCCGTGGTGGCGGCGTTTCACGTCGCGTTGAGGGCGAAGATCGCCAGGAACTGCGCGATGTCATGGACCAGCTCGAGGTGCCTCAAGGCATGAGCCTGATTGCCCGCACCGCCGGGATTGGCCGCAATGCCGAGGAACTCCAGTGGGACCTCAACTACCTGATGCAGCTGTGGCGCGCCATCGAAGGTGCCGCGCAGTCGCAGACCGGGGCCTTCCTGATCTATCTCGAATCGAGTCTAGTGATCCGCGCCATCCGCGACTACTTCCACGCCGATATCGGTGAGATCCTCGTCGACACTGACGACATTTTCGAGCAGGCCCAGCACTTCATGGCCACGGTGATGCCGAACAACGTTTCGCGCATCAAGCGTTACCGCGACGATGTGCCGCTTTTCTCGCGCTTCCAGATCGAACACCAGATCGAGTCCGCATATTCCCGGCACGTCAATCTGCCGTCTGGCGGTGCCATCGTCATCGACCATACAGAAGCCTTGGTTTCCGTCGATGTGAACTCCGGTCGCGCCACCAAGGGCTCCGACATCGAGGAGACCGCTTTCCGTACCAATTGTGAAGCAGCCGACGAAGTGGCGCGCCAACTGCGCCTGCGCGACCTCGGCGGCCTGATCGTCATCGACTTCATCGACATGGAAAGCACGAAGAATCAGCGCGAGGTGGAAAACCGCCTGCGCGACGCGCTCCATTTCGACCGCGCCCGTGTCCAGACGGGCAAGATCAGCCGCTTCGGCCTACTCGAACTGTCGCGCCAGCGCCTGCGCCCGGCACTCGCCGAAACCAGCTATATCACCTGCCCCCGCTGCACCGGTACCGGCCACATTCGCTCGACCGAGTCCGCTGCCCTGCACATTCTGCGCATCCTCGAGGAGGAGGCGATGAAGGAGAACACCGGTGCTATCCACGCCCAAGTGCCGGTCGATGTCGCCACCTTCCTGCTCAACGAGAAGCGAGTCGACATTGCACACATCGAGGTACGGCACCGCATCAATCTCGTCATAGTCCCCAATCGCCAGTTGGAAACACCGCAGCATGAAATCGTGCGCCTGCGCCACGACCAGCTAAACGCCGAAGACACCTCCATCCCCAGCTACCAGATGGCCGAAAAGGCGATCGAGGAGCCCTACCAGCCACCTTCCGCCCAGACCGAGCCGAAGGCCGCGCGACCGGAAGCAGCAGTCAAGGGCATCACGCCCGATCACCCGGCGCCAGTCGTCGAGCCCAAGCCGGAACTGAAGCCAGTTGCAATAGAGGAGCCGGGCATCATCGGCAAGATCTTCGCCTGGTTCCGCGGCAACAAGGTCGCGGTTGAACCTCTGCCCGAGGCCAAGCCCGAAAAGCCTGCCCGTCGAGAGCGCGGTGAGCGAGGTGAGCGTTCGGAACGCAGCGGCCGGGATCGTGGCGAGCGCGGCCGCACCCGTCGTGATCGCGACGGCAAGGAGGGTCGTGAGGACCGGCAAGGCCGTGAGCAGGGCGAGCGCAAAGAGCGCAGCGACAACCAACGCGCTCAGCAGCCGCGCCGCGAGGAAGCCCCCGAAGGTCAGCAGCAGAAGGAAGGTCGCCGCCCACGCGGCGAGCGTCGCGATGAAAAACCGCGCGAGGAACGCGTCAACGAGCCACGTCAGCCAAGAGCGCCCCGTCCGGAGGCCACTGCAGCGGCGATCGAAACAATTGCGGCCCGGCCGACGGCGCAGACAGGTGAAACCGGCACCGCGCCGGAAGCTAGTAGCGAAGGTGGCAATCGTCGTCGCGGCCGCAGGGGCCGTGGCCGCCGGGAGGAAGGCGCAGCGACCACCGAAGCAAACGTCAACTTGAATGCTCAGCCGTCCATCGAAACGCAAGCAATGGTTGAAGCCACGATACCTGCTACCGCTGTGGCCACACCAGTTGAATCGGTCGCCGAGGCTCGTCCGATGCCCTGGCCAGTGCCGATGCCCGTCGCGGCTGCCGAATCTGTTCCTGCGGTAGTTGCTGCGGAGCCGATTGCTGTGCCGACGCCCCCAGTCGTAGCTGTGGAAATCAAGCCCGAGCCGAAGATCGAAGTTCCGGTCAAAGCCGAACCGATGCCAGCACCGGTGATCGACGTTGCCACCAATCTGCAACAGGCCGGCCTAGTGATGATCGAAACGGCTGCCGGCACACCCCGGCCTGCGCCGCCGCTCGAAGTACCGCAGCCGAGACTCGGCCGCAAGCCCAAGGCGTCCGTAGTGGTAGTCCAGGAACCGCTGCAGATGGTCGAAACTCGGCACGACTGAACGAACGGCCCCAGACCGCAAGGTCTGCAACGGTCACCGAGGTGCAAGCCCGGTGACCGTTTTCTTTTCGTTTATTGCTACCTGTGCTGCCGCAGCGTCTCGATCAAGCCGATTGAGGCATCCTCGATCAGATCGAGCACCCGCTCAAAGCCTTCCGGCCCGCCGTAGTACGGGTCGGGAACTTCCTGCTCGGCGAAATTGCGCGCGTAATCCAGGAAAAGTCCCAGCCGGTGACGTTCCTCCTCCGGACAAGCCTCACGCAGCAGCGAAAGATTGTCCTGGTCCATCGCGAGAATGAGGTCGTAGCTCAGAAAGTCAGTCTTCGCGACCCGCCGGGCGCGCAGCCCGGAAAGGTTGTAGCCACGTTTGGCCGCAGCCTTCTGGGCGCGGACATCCGGTGGCGCACCGACATGGTAGCCGTGAGTGCCCGCGGAATCGATTTCCAGGTCGCCCGCAAGCCCGGCACGCGCCGCTTGCACGCGCAGCACGCCCTCCGCGGTCGGCGAACGACAAATATTGCCCATGCACACGAAAAGAACTTTAACCATGGTTTTTCAGCATGTTTGGATTTAACTCGGGGCGGTGACAATACACCAGACGCCGAGGCACGACACACGCGATTCCGGATACAATAATGACTGATGCTTGGATTAACCCGGATTATGCATTCAATCCACCGAAACTCCGGAGTCTTGGCTGACAATAAACAATCAGAGTGGAGCCCCCCATGGAATCAAAGCGAACCGCAACCATTCCCGCTACATTGATACCCGGTGACGGCATCGGGCCTGAAATCACGGCGGCTACACTGCAGGCACTCGACGCGCTCGGCGCGCCTTTCGTCTGGGACCGACAGGTGGCGGGCGCAGCCGGTGTCGCCGCTGCCGGCGACCCCCTGCCCCAGGCCTGCCTCGACAGCATCCACAAGACCAAGCTTGCCCTCAAGGGGCCGCTGGAAACACCCGTCGGTGGCGGCTATCGCTCCTCCAACGTGCGTCTGCGCGAGGAATTCAAGCTCTATGCCAATCTGCGCCCTGCCCGGACCATCATTCCAGGCGGCCGATTCGACAACATTGACCTCGTGCTGGTGCGCGAGAACAACGAAGGCCTTTATATCGGCCACGAGCACTTCATTCCGATCGATGGCGACCCGCACGCGGTAGGTATGGCCACCGGGGTCAATACCCGCCAGGGCTGCCGCCGCATCTGCCACTTCGCGTTCGATTACGCCATCAAAAAGGGGCGCAAGAAGGTAACAGTCGTACATAAGGCCAACATCATGAAGGCCCTGACCGGAATTTTCCTGGAAACGGCGCGCCAGATTTACCAGGAACACTATAAGGAAAAGATCGGCTTCGAGGAGATCATCGTCGATGCCTGCGCCATGAAACTGGTGATGAATCCCTGGCAATTCGACGTGCTGGTGACGACCAACCTGTTCGGCGACATCCTTTCGGACGAGATCGCCGGCCTGGTTGGCGGTTTGGGCATGGCGCCGGGCGCCAACATCGGTGAGCACGCGGCGATCTTCGAGGCTGTGCATGGCTCGGCGCCGGACATTGCCGGCAAGGGTATCGCCAACCCTATCGCCCTGATGCTGGCCGCCGCCATGATGCTCGACCACGTGGGGCGAAGCGATCTCGGCGATCGCTTGCGCAAGGCCATCGACCAAACACTGAATGTGGATCAGGTGCGTACTGGCGATCTCGGCGGCAATGCTACGACAGACGAATTTGCCGCCGCACTGGTCAAGCGGATCAAAGCCTCAGCTTAGTAATTGCAGAGGGCGCTATTCCTCGGCGCCCTCACTACGCAGATAGTCGGCAATCTGGCTGTTACCGGCTTTGAGGGCTATGTCGAGCGCCGTATTGCCCTCCGGATCGTCCATATCCATGTCTGCATCCGCCTCAACGAGGATTTTCACGACCTCCAGATGACCGTTCCGGGCGGCGAACATCAACGCGGTCTGCCGGTTCGGCGCCGGCATGTCGAGTGCCGCACCCTTCGATACCAGGAATTGAACGACTTCGACGTGCCCATTGAACGCCGCATAGTGCAGCGCGTTCCATCCCTGGGTCGCAACATCAGCCCCAGCCTCCACCAGGCGACGGACGATCGGCAGGTTGCCGACGAGGGCCGCAAGTCCGACAGCCGTGTCACCATATTTATTTTGTTTCAATATATTGGCACGACTTCTTAAGAGAAATTCTACAAGTTCATCGTTGCCATTTACCGCCGCAAACATCAGCAGCGTGGTACCAGAACGATCTGAGGTATTCGAGTCCATGCCGCGTTGCACAAGATCGACGACGATATCGGCACGGTTATCGCGAGCCGCCACCAGAATATCGTCGTAGACGCCGGCGAATGTCGGAAAAGGAACCGCCATCGCAGCGAGCAGGATGAGAAGGCGACGGAGTTGCCGGGGCATGACGCTACAGGGAGACCCGGAACAACCGGCAAAAGTTCGCTGTTGTCACCTGGGCGAGTGCTTCGAACGACATTCCGCGCAACCGGGCTACCTCCTCAGCCACATGCCGTACAAAGGCGGGTTCATTGGTCTTGCCCCGGTGGGGCATCGGTGCCAAGTAAGGCGCATCGGTTTCGACCAACAGGCGGTCCAGGGGCAATTCAGCTGCCACTTCCTTCAGGCTTGCCGCGTTCTTGAAAGTGACGATACCCGAGAAGGAGACGTAAAACCCCATCTCGACGGCCCGCAAAGCCGTCTCGCGGTCCTCGGTGAAGCAGTGAAAGACGCCGCCGACGACACCAGCGCCCTCTTCATCGAGAATCCGCAGAGTATCGGCCTTCGCCGACCGCGTATGAATGATCAGGGGCTTGCCGGTTCGCCGCGCCGCCTCGATATGGACCCGGAACCGGCGCCGTTGCCATTCCCATTCCACGTTGCTGCCTTCCAAGCGATAGTAGTCGAGCCCCGTCTCGCCGATGGCGATTACCCTGGGATCGTCGGCCAGCCGAATCAGCGTATCGACATCAGCCTCCGCCCCCTCCTGGGTATCCGGATGGACGCCGACCGCCGCATAGATATTCTGATGGCGCCGAGCGATTTCGATCACCGCCGGGAACCGCTCCAGCGTCACACCCGCACACAGGGCCGCGCCGACACCAGCTTCGGCCATCCGATCAAGGAGTTGCGGTAGCTTTGCCGCCAGTTCCGGAAAATCCAGATGGCAGTGCGAATCGACGAGCATGCCGGTCAGAGCGTGTGGGTCACCCGGGAGGAACTGAGGTGCCCGCCGAGAATCCCTTCAATCTTGCGGCGCACCGACTGGCCGCTCTCATCTGAACTGAACTGGACGCCTATACCTTGAGGCTTGTTGCCTTGGGCGCCCGCCGGTGTCACCCAAACCACACTGCCAGCGATTGGCAGGCGCGCCGGCTCGTCCATCAAGCTCAGTAGCATAAAGATCTCATCACCGAGCGCGTAGTCCCGAGTCGTCGGGATGAAGAGCCCACCCCGTTCCAGAAATGGCATGTAAGCGGCGTAAAGCGCTGATTTTGAATTAATATTCAGCGACAGCACGCTCGGTCGCACACCTGCGCCTTTGGGCATAGGAACCGGATTGGCGGGTTCGTTCATGAGCGTTCGGCCCGCAATGCCCGCAAATATCGCTCCGCCATGTCTTCAAGGTAGAGCCGCGGGTTCAGCGGATGGGAAGCCAGTGCGCGCATTTTCACCAAATCATTGTAGCAACGTATCAGGCCGGTCGCCGTGGCCTTATTCACCAACTGCCGCGCCGTGGCCGCCTTGTCATCGAGGAATCGACCGCGCCCCGCCAGTTTCTGCTGGGCAAGATCGAAGACCCATTTCTGCACCGTGGCGACGAGACTTTCCATCGGCAGCCCGGCTTCGCCCTTGAGCTGAAGGTGAGTTTCCCAACGAGCCGCCAAGGCCAGAGGATCCTGTCCGGGCTCGGCGAGGCTGGCCACCAGCCCGGTTAGGGCCGAACCGTGACCACGTTCGCTTTCCTGGAGTGCCAGCAAGGGTGCGCCACCCATCAGGGACAGCAGCTCCGCTGCCTGAACATCATTCTTTCTAGCCAGCCATTGCCGGGCTTCGGCAAGTGGCGGGCGCGATAGCGTCAGCACCCGGCAACGGCTTCGAATGGTCGCCAACAGGCGACGCCATTGATGTGATATCAATATAAAATAAACACTTGGAGGAGGTTCCTCAAGTATTTTAAGTAGTGCGTTTGCGGCCGATATGTTCATGGCCTCGGCTGGTTCCACCACGATTACACGAGCACCGTTGCGATGACCGCCGATGAAAACAATATCTTCCAGCGCCCGGATCTGATCGATACGAATCTGGCGACTGGCCTTCTTTTTCTCTCCATCGGCCGGTTCATTTTCACCCTCGGATTCCGCTTCCGGAATCACATAGCGGTAATCTGGATGATTGCCCGAGGCAAACCAGCGACAGGAAGGACAGGCACTGCAGGCACCATCTCCGGTCATGTTTTCACAAAGCAATCGGGCTGCCAGCGCCTGCGCAAATGCTCCCTTGCCGATGCCGTCGGGGCCGGCCAGCAGCAAGGCATGCGGTAGACCAGCGGCAGACGCCCAAAGCTCACGCCATGCTACCTGATGCCAGTCAAAGTATTTATATTCAGATTGTTGCAATTATTTCTTCAAGTGATTTATGTATATCTTCAAGCGGCCGGGCAGCGTCGATCACCTTGATCCGGTTATGACTTGCCGCTGCGCGCGCAAGATATTCGCCTCGCACCCGATCGAAAAACTCGGCCTGTTCGCGCTCGAAACGATCCAACTCCCGCCCCATGCCGACGACCCGCTGACGCGCAAGGTCAGTCGGCACGTTGAACAGAAGGGTGACGTCCGGTTGGAGTCCGCCCTGCACCCATTGTTCCAGAATATCGAGTTTTCCCCGGGCCAAGCCGCGTCCGCCACCCTGATAGGCAAAGCTGGCATCGGTGAAGCGGTCGCAAACCACCCAGTCGCCGCGAGCCAAGGCCGGTTCTATCACCTGTGCGATGTGTTCCCGCCGCGCGGCGAACATCAGCAGTGCCTCGGTTTCCAAGTGCATGGGCTCCGCCAACAGCAGCGCCCGGAGTTTTTCGCCCAGTGGCGTACCACCCGGTTCGCGCGTCTGGACAACGGTTCTGCCCCTCGCCCGGAGGTCGCCCACCAGCCAAGTCAGATGAGTGCTCTTGCCGGCGCCATCCAGTCCTTCCAGCGTGATGAACTTGCCGCGAGACATCAACTCCCCCCGTTCCGCCTCTGATACTTCGCTACCGCGCGATTATGCTCTTCGAGCGTACGCGAAAACACGCTGCTGCCATCGCCGCGAGCGACAAAATACAACCTGTCGGTAACCGGAGGATGCAGCGCCGCCTGGATCGACGCCAAGCCGGGCATAGCGATCGGTGTCGGCGGCAGTCCTGCCCGCGTGTAGGTGTTGTAGGGCGTATCCATAGTCAGATCTCGTTTGCGCAAATTGCCGTCGAATTTATCGCCGAGACCGTAAATCACTGTCGGATCGGTCTGCAGCAACATACCAACTCGCAGGCGATTGGCAAATACCGACGCCACAAGTGGCCGATCCGAAGGCTGGCCCGTCTCTTTTTCGACGATCGACGCCATGATCAGGGCCTGATATGGCGTTCTGTAAGGAGCTGATGGATCTCGACTTTCCCATTCCACGGTGAGCCGGCGCTGCATGGCCCGGTAGGCCCTACGCAGTACATCCACATCGCTCGACTGCTTGGCGAATAGGTAGGTATCGGGGAAGAACAGGCCTTCCGGATGCGTTTCCGTTGCACCGATACGTGCCAGCGCCTCGCTGTCGGTCAGCCCGAGGGTGTCGTGGCGGACATTGAGGTCGGCATCGAGCGTGGCGCGAAACTGGCGGAAGGTTCGACCCTCGACGAAAACGATCTCGGCCTGGGTGACATCACCTCGGGTGAGTTTCTTCAGCAGGTCCCATGGCGTGATGCCACGACTGACTTCGTAACTGCCGGCCTTGATTTCTCCCGCCTTTCCCGTCAGCCGGCCGAGTAATGAGAACTGCCAGGGCGCGAAGCCGACGCCCGCGTCAGTCATTTGCCCCGCCGCCGCGCGCAGTCCGAGCCCCGGCCGGATGTCGAATTCGAGTGGGCTGCTCGCCAGCGGCACCGGTTTGAGCGCAAACCAGCCCAGCCAGCCGCAAAAAACGGCGCAGGCAACGACCGCAAGCAGAATTAGGCGGGAAACGCGGCGCATGGGGGGGAAAACGTGGCCATCAAAGGGGCGCATAATAGTATGCCCGAATCAAAGAACATCCGCGGAGAGAACCCCCATGAGCCAGAACTGGAAAAATTTCCTCGCCAGCCAGGGCATGAACCCAGACGGCGAGAACTTTGGCGACCTGCCCGGCGAACTGGCCGCCGCCCGGGACGCCACGGTTGTCGTGCCGCTGCTCGACCAGGCGCTGATCCGCGCTTCCGGCGAGGATGCGGCCTCGTTCCTGCACAACCTGCTGACCAACGACATCCAGAACCTGCCGGCCGACGGTGTCCGCTTCGCCGGCTTTTGCACTCCCAAGGGCCGGCTACTGGCAACTTTTACCATTTGGCACGATGGCGCCGACCTGCTTCTGTCCCTGTCGGCCGACATCCAGCCGGCCATTCTCAAGAAGCTCTCCATGTACATCCTGCGCAGCAAGGTGAAGCTGACCGATGCGAGCGCGGAAGTCGTTCTGCTTGGCCTGGCCGGCCCGCAGGCCAAAGCCTTGGCGAGTGAGTTTGCCGGAATCGCCGTTGGCGAAGATCGCTACTTCCTCGCGCTGCCAGTCGAAGCGGCCATGGCGGCTTGGCCGAAACTCGCCGCTGCGGCCAAGCCTGCCGGCACCGCTGTCTGGCACTGGCTGGAAATCGCCGCTGGCCAGCCGCGCGTCGTCGCCGCCACTCAGGAAGCCTTCGTACCGCAGATGGTCAACATGGAAGTGCCGGCCGTAGGCGGAGTCAGCTTCAGCAAGGGTTGCTACCCCGGCCAGGAAATCGTCGCCCGCACCCAGTATCTTGGCAAGGTCAAGCGGCGCATGTACCGGGCCAGGCTCGATGCGCTCTTACCGCCCGGCACCGACGTCTTCACGCCCGAAGCCGGCGACCAGCACTGCGGCGCCCTGGTTACCGTCACCGCCTCGCCCGCCGGCGGCTACGAATGCCTGCTGGTCGTACAGTCCTCCGGCGCTGAGACCGGCGAAATCCATCTCGGCAGCCCGACAGGGCCACGGGCAACGCTTATCGACCAGCCCTACGCCATCGAATAATGTGCCTCGTGCTCGTCGCCTGGCGGGCGCATCCCGACTACCCGCTGGTGGTCGCCGCCAACCGCGACGAGTTCTTCGCCCGACCCACTGCTGCCGCATCGTTCTGGCCTGATAGCGACATCCTCGCCGGTCGCGACCTGAAGGAAGGCGGCACCTGGATGGGCATCACCCGTGGTAGGCGCTTCGCCGCCCTGACCAACTTCCGTGCCCCGGAACGGCACCGTGACGGTCTTGCCTCGCGAGGCAGACTGGTGGCGGATTTCCTCGCGGCCAAGGAAGAACCAATGCCCTGGTTACAAGCACTCGCGAGCCGAACCACGGAATACAACGATTTCAACCTGATAGTCAGTGATGGCGAAACGCTGGCCTGCCTTGCCAGCATCACCGGTGACATCCGGCTGTTGGAACCGGGCGTCCATGGCCTGTCCAACCATTTCCTCGACACGCCCTGGCCCAAGGTACAGGCAGCCAAGTCGGCGCTGTCGGACGCCTTGGTCGCCCTTCCCGATGATGCACCACTGCTCGAACTGTTGCGCGACGACTCCATCCATCCAGACGAGGCGCTGCCACGGACGGGCGTCAGCCTCGAATGGGAACGGCTGCTGTCCGCCGCCTTCGTCAGAGCGCCGGACTATGGCACGCGCAGTTCCACCATCCTGCTGATCGGCGCCGACCGAACACTGACTTTCGACGAACAGACCTGGCTGGAAGGCGGCCGGCCTGGCGGCCGCGCCCGTTTCCGTTTCAGGCCGGCAGCGTCCTGAACATAGAAACGTGGG
>DASRXN010000042.1:0-8583 GCA_035654135.1 Rhodocyclaceae bacterium
ACGGGCGCCGGAAGCCGCCGCTCTTCAACTCGCCTTCGCCGAGGCGCAGGCAATCACCGAGATTCAGCGTTTGCGCAATTTCGGCCAGGCTGTCCTGCCGTACCAGATTGGCCCGCTGCCGGGACAATTCACCCTCACGCAAGTCAGCAAAGCGCTCGTACAGCAAGGTCGCCACGACACAATTGAGCACCGAGTCGCCGAGAAACTCCAGACGCTCGTTATGCGGAGAACCGAAGCTGCGATGCGTCAGCGCCTGGCGGAGCAGTTCCGGCTGGCTGAATTTATGGCCCAGCGCCCCTTCCAGCCGCTCCTGCTGCATCACTTGGCTGTCGAGCCCTCGAAGTCGATCAGCAGACTGACCGGACCAAACAGGGGGATGCGCTTCGTGTAAGCAAAAGATAACACCAAGCTATTGCCATCCTTGCCGACATCGATGTCTTGGGAAGTGATGGCATCGATCTGGTCCACATTGGCGCGGCGATCGAAAGCCTTGCGCACATCGGCCGCCGAGGCCTGTTTGAGGCTGGCGTCCTGAGACATAGCCTTGATGTTCGACATGATCTTAGTGTATTGGATTACGTCAGGCACCACTTTCATGCCCGTTATTGCCACCAAGGCGACAACGACCCCTGTCACCATCAGGCCGGACAAGGTGATGCCGCGTTGAGATTTCCTGTTCATGCCCATTCGATGTCCCTCACTTGAACGAACCGATTCGTTTCCAGTCACCGAAATTAAACCAGATGAAAAACGCCTTGCCGACCAGATTCTGGTCCGGCACGAAGCCCCAGACACGGCTGTCCTGCGAATTGTCCCGGTTGTCGCCCATCATGAAATAGTGCCCTGTCGGCACTTCACAGACGAAACCTTCGGCATTGTAGAGACATTTATCGCGATTCGGAAACTGGAGGGCGTGCGCAACGAAGGGTGGCGCTTCTGTCTCGATCAGGGTGTCGTGCTCGACGGAACCAAGCGTTTCGACGAAGCGCGGTGTGTAATAGAGCTTTTCCTTGTCCAGGTAGTCGTCACCACGGCGAACCGCCAAGGGTTGGCCGTTAATGGTCAGGCGCTTGTTGCGGTATTCGACCTTGTCGCCGGGCAAGCCCACCACGCGCTTGATGTAGTCGAGGGAAGGATCCACCGGGTAGCGAAAGACCACGACGTCGCCCCGCTGCGGCGAGTTCATGTCGATGATCTTCTTGTTGATCACCGGCAGACGGATACCGTAGGTGTATTTATTGACGAGAATGAAATCGCCGACCAGCAGGGTTGGAATCATCGACCCAGAGGGAATCTTGAACGGTTCGACGAGAAATGAACGCAGCACGAAGACGATCAGGATGACCGGAAAAAAGCTGGCGCCGTATTCGACCCACCAGGGGTTCTTGGCGCCGGGCCCCCGTCGTTTGCGAAAGACATAGCGATCGGCCAGCCAAAGAAGGCCAGTGGCGAGCATGAGCAGAAACAGGATCAGCGCAAAGTTCATTCAGTCCACTCTCAATACGGCCAGGAAGGCATCCTGGGGAATCTCGACACGGCCGACCTGCTTCATTCGCTTTTTGCCGGCCTTCTGCTTTTCGAGCAGCTTCTTTTTTCGGGTGATGTCGCCGCCATAGCACTTGGCCAACACGTCCTTGCGCATGGCCTTGACATTCTCTCGGGCGATGATGGTCGAGCCGATGGCGGCCTGGATCGCCACGTCGTACATCTGGCGCGGTATCAGGCCGCGCATTTTGGCAGCCAGTTCCCGGCCGCGATAGGCGGAATTGGCACGATGCACGATCACAGAGAGGGCATCCACCTTTTCGCCGTTGATCAGGATGTCCAGCTTGACCACGTCGGCGGCACGATATTCCTTGAATTCATAATCGAGCGATGCGTAACCGCGTGATACCGACTTCAGCTTGTCGAAGAAATCGAAAACCACCTCAGCCAAAGGCATCTCATAGGTCACATGCACCTGGCGACCGTGGTAGCGCATGTCGATCTGGTTGCCGCGCTTGCCGATGCACAGTGTGATCACCGCGCCGAGGTAATCCTGCGGCACGAATATCTCGGTGGTGATGATCGGCTCGCGGATCTCCTCCACCTTCTGCGTCTCGGGCAGTTTCGACGGATTCTCGACGAAGACTTCCGTACCATCCCGCATCAATACCTGGTAAACGACGGTCGGCGCCGTAGTGATCAGGTCTTGGTCGAATTCCCGCTCCAGCCGTTCCTGGACAATCTCCATGTGCAGGAGGCCGAGGAAGCCACAGCGAAAACCAAAACCTAGCGCCTGTGAGACTTCCGGCTCGTAGTGAAGCGAGGCGTCATTGAGCTGGAGCTTTTCCAGGGATTCGCGCAGCGAATCATACTGGTTGGCCTCGACCGGATAGAGGCCGGCGAATACCTGCGGCTTGATTTCCTTGAAGCCGGCCAGAGGCTTGTCGGCAGGTTTGTCGGCGATGGTGACTGTGTCGCCGACCTTGGCCGCCTTGAGTTCCTTGATGCCGGAGATGATGAAACCTACTTCCCCGGCTACTAGTTGTCCCTTTGGCTGCGACTTGGGCGAAAACACGCCAACTTGCTCGCATAGATGCACGGCGCCAGTCGACATCAGCAGGATGCGGTCCTTGGCCTTAAGGGTGCCTTCCATTACGCGCACCAGCATGACGACGCCGACATAGTTGTCAAACCAGGAATCGATGACCAGCGCCTTGAAACGACCGGTTGGATCTCCCTTCGGCGGCGGGATGCGGGCGATTACGGCCTCGAGGATGTCCTCGACACCCATGCCGGTCTTGGCCGAGCATGGCACGGCGTTGGTGGCATCGATGCCGATGACGTCCTCGATCTCCTCCTTTGCTGTTTCCGGATCGGCCTGCGGCAGATCCATCTTGTTCAGCACAGGCACCACTTCGACACCGAGATCGAGCGCCGTGTAGCAATTGGCCACCGTCTGTGCCTCGACACCCTGGGAGGCATCGACGACCAGCAGCGCACCCTCGCACGCCGACAGCGAACGACTGACCTCATAGGAGAAATCGACGTGGCCTGGGGTGTCGATCAGGTTCAGGTTATAGCGTCTGCCGTCACGGGCCAAATACCACAGCGCTGCCGTCTGGGCCTTGATGGTGATGCCGCGCTCACGCTCCAGGTCCATGGAATCGAGCACCTGCTCTTCCATCTCTCGATCCGACAGGCCGCCGCAACGCTGAATGATCCGATCGGCCAGGGTAGACTTGCCGTGATCGATATGGGCGATGATGGAAAAATTACGGATATGGTCCAAGGCAACAGTGCTTTTTCAGCACCTTGGGCTTATTGCGGAAGGCGCGGATTTTAGCGGAAATGGCTCAGATATTCACGTACTTTCGCTTCATCAAGGAAATAGTGACAAAGTTCCTCGCCATCAATGGCCAGTACGGGCACCAGTTCGTTGTACTTCTGTTCGAGTGCCGGGTCGGCATCGACATCCACGACGTCCAGTTCGAAGAAGAATTCGCCGCGCAAATACTCCAGCGCGGCAAGCATGTCATGGCATAGATGGCAATACGCGCGGCCGTACAGGGTCAGCCGCGCCCGACTGCTCACTTTTCGCTCATGCCCCTGATGGTGATAAAGGTCTGCGAATCTCCGCGTCGCACCAGCAGCGTGGCAGTCGAGGTCTTGTCGAACTTCGCCAGCAGACTATTGAACTGCTCGATACTCTTGACGTCGGTCTGAGCACCCTTGTTGATCAGTGCGAGTATCACATCACCCGGCCGCAGATCGGTCCGCGCGGCACCGTTTCTCACATCTTCCACTACAACGCCATGGTCGACGCCGAGTTGCCTGCGCTGCTCTGCCGTCGGTTCGGACAGAACAAGGCCAAGCTTGTTCGGCACTCCCTTGTCGGGACTCTTGCCGCCATGCCGGAGCGGCGCGTCTCCCTTGTCGTCCGGCATTTCGGCGACCGTGACTGTCAGATCCTTGGTGGCACCCTTGCGCCACACCTGGACCACTGCACGGCTACCTGGCCGGGTGGCACCGACCATGCGAGGCAGGTCGTTCGACTGGATCACCGTTTTGCCATCAAACTTCAGGATCACGTCGCCCGCCTCAATGCCGGCCTTGTCTGCCGGAGTACCTTTCTCGACGGAGGCGACCAGAGCGCCCTGTGGTTTGGCAAGGCCAAAGGAGTCTGCCAGTTCCCTGGTCACTTCCTGGATGGCGACGCCGATGCGGCCACGACTGACTTTGCCGCCTGACCGCAACTGACTTTGCACCTCCATGGCGACGTCGATGGGGATGGCGAACGAGACCCCCATGTAGCCACCGGAACGCGAATAGATCTGGGAATTGATGCCCACTACCTCACCCTTCATATTGAAGAGCGGTCCACCTGAATTGCCGGGATTGATGGCAACGTCGGTCTGTATGAAGGGGACGAAATTTTCTTGAGGCAGGGAACGCCCCTTGGCACTGACAATGCCGGCGGTGACGGAGTTGTCAAAACCGAAGGGGGAGCCGATCGCCACCACCCATTCGCCAACGCGAAGGTGCGCCGGGTCGCCAAGCCTGACTACCGGCAGGCCGCTGGCCTCGATCTTGATCAGCGCGACATCGGTGCGTTTGTCGGTACCGATGACCTTGGCCTTGAATTCCCGCTTGTCAGTCAGCTTCACCTGCACTTCGTCGGCACCGTCGACCACGTGGGCGTTGGTCAGGATATGGCCGTCGGAACTGATGATGAATCCGGAACCGAGCGATTGGTTCTTGAACTCACGCGGCATGCCGGGAATCTGCCGCGGCATGAATCGATGGAAAAACTCGAAGGCGGGATCATCCTCGTCGAAGGGCAATCCCGGACCGAAGCGGTTTGATTTCATCACTTGGGTGGTGCTGACGTTGACCACCGCCGGCCCTTGTTTCTCCGCCAGTTCGGTGAAATCGGGCAGTTGGGCCTGGGCAAAACCCGCGGTTGCCGTCAGCAACGTCCAAAACATCATCAGCAAGCGCATTTTCATGACTATCGGTTCCTGTGCAATTGAACAACGACTTCCTTGATACGCATCTTCAGCAACGGTTCCCGACCCGTTGCCAATCGGCCGCCAGCCCTTGACATGGCAATCCAGCCAATGACAAGCCCCGCCAGGCTACCCGCCACGGCACCGGCATCGCCATTGATGGACATGCCGGCCACGGCGCCGCCGATAGCCAGTACCAAAGGCATCAGGTAGGAAACTAGAGACGCTCTCAGCACGGCACCGTCGGGCACGCTGAGGATCACCGCGTCGCCGATCATGGCTCCAACCGTGTTACGCACCCGCTGAAGGCGCTTGCCGTGACCGTCGCCCAAGCCGCAGCCCTGGCTGCTTTCGCAACTGGAACAGTTCGAATTGCCGTTCACATCCAGCCAGACATGATCGCCATCGAGTTGGGTGACAATGGCTTCGCTCTCGCTCATTTCCGTTTCGACTCCAAGCTGTCGGCAAATCGGCGCAGTGCCGCAGGGGGTACATCGCCCATCACTATCACCTGGTAGTCAGCAACCTGCCGCCGGTAGCCATTGACGGCACCCATGGCAAAAACCTCCGGTTCTTCCTTACGACGACCCGCCATCGGTTCAAGGAAAACGGACATCGCGGCGAGTCCGTCGGAGAAAATCAGCTGCATGCTTTCCGGTGCGTCGGGGCGAAGCTGCCGCTTGGTACTCGATATGCGCCGGAAACCGGGCAGGGTAATCCGAAATATCCATTGACCGTCATCCCCCTTCACTTCGCTGGAATGAACCTGCTGGATCTGCCAGTTGCCTTCCTTCGCTTCGAACTGCGACTTGAGCATCTCCTTGTCCATGGGACCGCCAATCTTGAGTTCCGTGAAGGCGAAGGTCTCGAGCGGCTGGCCAAGCTCGTTGATCAGACTTGCCTTCAACAGAAGCCCACTCTGCGGATCGACCCAGAACTGGTGGCCATAGCGGAACTCATCCCTGGGTTCGATCAGGATGGACTGGCTGTCGACTCCGGCTACCCGTCCGATACTTCCCTTGCGAATCTGGTAGTACTCGGTCAGGCCCGCCAGGCTACCCGGCAGCAAAGTCGGGAAGAACTGGCGGGCACTGCGCCGCTCCACTATCAGAAGCTTGTTTTCCGGCAGAAAGCATTTCACTTCCTCGTTCCGGCGCACCACCTCGCGCGGGCTGCCGTCCAGCACTTCAAGCCGTTCGAGTTCATTGCCGCCATCGATCAGATGCGTAATGCGCGACGTTTCGCTCCGGCTGCCGTTTTGGTAGACGAACACTCCCGTGTAAGTCACCTTCTGGGCAGCGGTTGCGACCTTCTGCAACAACTGGAGCGCCTCGCTGCTAACCTGCTGCTGGGCCAATGCGGGCAATGCCAAAAAGCCACCAGCGAGGCAAAAGGTCAATACCCCGATCATTGACCGCCACCCATGGCGGAGACAGTACGGATATGTTGAGCGCCTCCCTGCAGATGCAAGCCTGGCGCATTGGCTTGATGGGCCAACAGGTACTCCCGGTACTCGGGCATGGCGCGCGTTGCTGCAAGGGCTGCCGGCGGCGGTTGTACTACCGCCCGCGCCATTGCGCTTTGTTCCCTCGATGACGGCTGTTGCGCCAGTGCCAGCCAGCCGACGACGGCAATACCGGTAACCGAGGCCGCCAGAGCAAGCAGGGACCCATGCCAATCGCTCTGTCGTCTTGGCGAGGGGGCGAGGACCACGGGTTCGTCGCGCAATCGGCCCATGACCCCAGGAGTGATGTCTTCAGCCAGTTTCCCTTCTCGTCGCAGCACGTCACGGATCAATTGATAGTCGCGCCACGTGTCCCGAAGGCTTGCGTCCGCCTTCATCGTCCGCCACATGGTAGGCACCTCATGCGTCTCGAGTTCGCCATCCAGCAAGGCCGAAAGTTCCTTTGTCATCTCACCATCTCCTGTCCGGGCCGGTATCCAGCAAGGGCCGCAACCTCACGGCAATGGCCTCGCGCGCCCGGAAGATTCTGGAGCGCACAGTGCCGATCGGGCAATCCATCATCTGCGCAATTTCCTCATACGAAAGCCCTTCGATTTCCCGCAGGGCGATCGCCGTCCGCAATTCTTCTGGAAGCTCCGCCATGGCTGCATTCACCGTGTCACCGATCTGCTTGGTCATCAACAGCCGCTCGGGCGTATCGACATCCCGCAGCAGATCGCCTTCGCCGTAATTCTCGGCATCCTCGTTGTCCAACTCCGTGCTGGTCGGCGCCCGGCGGCCGTTGGCAACCAGCCAATTCTTCGCGGTGTTGACGCCGATCCGGTAAAGCCAGGTGTAGAACGCGCTGTCACCGCGAAAACTCGGCAACGCCCTGTAAGCCTTGATGAAGGCCTCCTGGGCAACGTCCTCCGCCTCGGCCGGATCGCGTACCAGCCTTGATATCAGCCGCAACAACTTGCGCTGGTATTTGGTGACAAGCAACCCATACGCCTGCTTGTCGCCGGCTTGCACACGCTCGACCAGTGCCTGATCCGCTTCGCGGTCTCCCATGGATACTCGGCTTCCTGTTCTCTTGTGTCGGACCGCTTAGAATCGGCGTCCGACCGTGCTGGAAGTATATCCCACCATGTCCGAGCGGATCGCTCGGAAATCCGCGCTGCGGCATCGTTTCACTATCGTTAGTGACAAGCGTCGATTGCAATAGTTCCGGCGCAATCAGGGTCAATGCTATATTCGCGACCGAGATGACGCGCGACTTCCTGAAATCCTTCGATGTCCTCGTGTTCGGCAGCGGACTGGCCGGCCAATCGGTGGCGCTGAGGCTCGCCGATACGCATCGTGTGGCTCTGGTGACCAAGCGGGCGATCGAGGATTCAGCTACCGCATGGGCACAGGGCGGCATCGCAGCCGTACTTGACGGCAGCGATTCGGTCGAGGCGCATATCCAGGATACCTTCACCGCCGGCGCCGGCCTCTGCGATCCGGTGGCAACGCGGTTTGTGGTCGAGCATGGCCGCGAAGCCATCGACTGGCTGATCACCCAGGGCGTACCCTTCACCCGCGGCAAGTCCGGTTACCACCTGACCCGCGAGGGCGGCCATAGCCACCGCCGGGTGATCCACGTGGCAGACGCCACCGGCGCTGCCGTTCAGCAGACGCTCAACGACAAGGTCCGGCATCATCGCAATATCACGGTGCTCGAGCGGCATATCGTGGTGGATTTGATCACCGGCGAAAAACTCGGCCTGAAAACCAACCGCTGCTGGGGTGCTTACGTCCTCGACCTCGAACACGACGAGGTGTTGACGCTGTCGGCGCCGAATACCGTGATCGCCACCGGCGGAGCCGGCAAGGTGTATTTGTATACCACCAATCCGGATACCGCCACCGGCGACGGGATCGCCATGGCCTGGCGTGCCGGCTGCCGGGTCGAGAACATGGAGTTCATCCAGTTTCACCCCACCTGTCTCTATCACCCGCATGCCAAGTCGTTTCTGATTACCGAGGCCATGCGCGGCGAAGGCGGCATCCTGCGGTTGCCTGATGGCACGCGCTTCATGCCGAATCACGACCAACGCGCTGAGTTGGCGCCGCGGGACATCGTCGCCCGCGCCATCGACTTCGAGA
>DASRXN010000043.1:0-46457 GCA_035654135.1 Rhodocyclaceae bacterium
CACCGGCTGCTGAATCATGCCGGGCAGCACCATCATGTTGAACGGATCGCGGATTTGTACGCCGGGGGCCAGCACCATGGGCCGCCCGTCGATGGAGCCGCTGGTCGGACTGGCCACAACCAATTCGCCACGCGTCGTGCCGTCCGGGAGGATGCGCGGAATACCCACCGCCGGTACCGGCGAACCCGGCGGCGGCACGTTGGAAATATCCTGAATGGCGCTACCAACGACGGAGCTGACGATGGCGGCGGTAATCGGGTCGAGTGGCATGCGGCCATTATAGACGCGGGGGGCCGGTCTGCTAACATCGACGCATGAAACCCGCTGTTATCCTGCTCTCGGGCGGCCTCGACTCCGCCACCACCCTGGCCATCGCCCGCGAACAGGGTTATTCGCCGTACTGCCTGTCGATTGACTATGGGCAACGGCACGGCGCCGAACTGGTTGCTGCCGCGCGCGTCGCTGCCGCCCTTGGCGCACGCGAGCAGCGAACCATCCACATCGACATGAACCAGTTCGGCGGTTCGGCCCTGACCGATCCGGCCATCGCGGTGCCGACGACCGGCATCGCACCCGGCATCCCGGTCACCTACGTACCAGCCCGCAACACCATCATGCTTGCCTTGGCCCTGGCCTGGGCTGAGGTGCTGGGCAGCCAGGACATCTTCGTCGGCGTCAATGCCGTCGATTACTCGGGCTATCCCGACTGCCGGCCGGAGTACATTCGTGCCTTCGAGGTGATGGCCAACCTGGCGACAAAGTCAGCCGTGGATGGACGCCGGCTGACGGTGCACGCGCCTCTGATCGAACTCACAAAAACAGAGATTATCCGCCGCGGAATGAAACTGGGCGTCGATTACGGGCTCACTGTCTCCTGCTACCAGGCTGACGCCGACGGCCGTGCCTGCGGGCTCTGCGACTCCTGCCGGCTGCGACGCACCGGCTTCGAAAGTGCCGGAATCGCTGACCCGACGCAATACAGAAAATAATAAAAAACTAATACTTGATTGCGTTGCACCATAGACGACGGTTATTTACTAAAAAGAACGATTACCTTGCCTTGTGGGGTGGGCATCCGCGACAATCGTTCCTTCATCGTTTCTATCAAGATAAGCGGGGAGGAAAGCGATGCCCGATGTCGCAATATTGGCCAAGACAGTTGTTTGGGCCGGTTTCGGTCTTGGCGTTATTTTTGGCTTCTTCGCCAACAAGACCAACTTCTGCACCATGGGCGCCATCTCGGACGTGGTGAACATGGGCGATTGGGGGCGCATGCGGGCATGGCTGCTGGCCATCGGCGTCGCCATCCTGGGCACCAACATCCTCGCCTACCACGGCGACATCAACCTGACCAAGACCATCTACACGGGGTCGAGTTTCACTTGGCTGGCCTACATCGTCGGTGGCCTCTGCTTCGGCGTCGGCATGACGCTCGCCTCAGGCTGCGGCAACAAGACCCTGGTACGTGTCGGCGGTGGCAACCTGAAGGCGGTGGTTGTCTTCATGTACATGGGCTATGCCGCCTTCGTGACACTAAAGGGCATCTTTGCCGTCATCCGTGTCAATGTCCTGCAGGCGCCGGCCGTTACCATCCAGTTGCCGACCAACCAGACCCTGCCGCATCTGCTGCAGGGCTATACGGGCATGGAACTGGCAACGCTGCAGATAGGCCTGGCAGCGGCCATTGCCTTGGCGTTGATCGCTTTCGCTCTCTTCAACAAGGAGTTCTGGGAAAACAAGGACAACTTCCTGGCCGGTCTCGTGATTGGCGGTGTCGTCGTCGCCGGCTGGTACGTGACCGGCAAGATCGGCTGGGCCGAGAATCCCGAAACTCTCGAAGAGATGGCTTTCGGCACCAACTCGAAGCTGCTGGAATCGATGTCCTTCATCGCTCCAACGGCCTATACGCTCGAATTGTGGTCTTACTGGACGGATACAAGCACCGTCGTCACCTGGGCCATTGCGGCGGTGTTCGGTGTCGGCATCGGCTCCTTCCTCTATGCGATGGCGACCAAGTCCTTCCGCTGGGAGCATTTCGTCTCGGCGCAGGACATGTTCCGCCACATTATCGGCGCCGTGCTGATGGGCTTCGGCGGCGTGACCGCCATGGGCTGCACCATCGGCCAGGGCATCACGGGATTCTCGACGTTGTCGCTGGGCTCGATCCTGGCGTTCATCTCCATTGTCGTCGGCGCCACGGCAACCATGAAGTACGAGTACATGCGCATGATGCGCGAAGCCTGATGATTGCCCGGCTCTGTGCCAGCGATCATTTTTTCTTAACTGGGGGGGGATACAAATGAACTATCGCAAGAGCCTTATGGCCGTTCTCGTGGCGGCCGCCATGCAAGCACCGATCGCTTCATTCGCCGCCGATGCGCCGCAGATGCCGGCCATGGGCGACTGGAGCAAGGGCATGGGCGACTGGATGACCGCCATGACCAATCCACAGATGATGAATTCGATGATGGGCATGATGGATCCCAAGGTGATCATGCCTTGGATGACCGCCATGACCGATCCGAAGATGATGGCCTCGATGATGCAGATGGCCGATCCCAAGGTATGGCAACCCTGGATCACCAGCATGACCGATCCCAAGCTGATGAACAGCATGATGGCCATGGCCGACCCGAAGGTGTGGACGCCCTGGATCAAGACCATGACCGATCCGAAGTTCATGAACTCGATGATCGCCATGGGCGACCCGAAGATGTGGACCCCCTTCATCACGGCCATGACTGATCCGAAGATGATGAACTCCATGATGTCCGTGGTCGATCCCAAGGTGTGGACGCCCTTCATCACCTCCATGACCGATCCCAAGTTCATGAACGCCATGATGGGCATGGTCGAGCCGAAGGTGTGGATGCCCTTCGTCACCGCGATGACCGATCCCAAGCTGATGAATAGCATGACGGCCATGATGGATCCCAAGGTGATCGGCCCCTGGATGACCGCCATGACCGATCCCAAGCTGATGAACAGCATGACGGCCATGATGGATCCCAAGGTGATGACGCCCTGGATGAATGCCATGCTTGATCCGAAGATGATGGAATCCATGATGAAAATGATGGATCCCGCCATCATGAATCCCTGGATGACCGCCATGACCGATCCGAAGATGATCAACAGCATGATGGGCATGATGGATCCCAAGATGTGGACGCCCTTCATGACGACCATGACCGATCCGAAGCTGATGAACAGCATGATGCAGATGGCCTCGCCCGAAATGATGAACCAGTGGGTCGGCATGATGACCAATCCGCAGATGATGGACGCCATGATGAAGATGATGAACCCAGCCCTCATGGTGCAGATGATGAATGCCATGTCCGTCGCCATGACCGCCATGCCGAAGTTGGCCGGCGACATGGGCAAGTCGATGGGCGGCGCTGCCGGCACCACGGCCAAGGCTGGTGCCAAGGCTGCCAAGTCCGGCGCCAAGGCCAGTGGCGACATGGCCAAGGCTGGTGGTGGCATGGTCAAGGCAGGTGCCAAAGCAGGAGCCGATGCGGCCACGGCCGGCGCCGAAGCCGTCAAGAAGTAAGAAGCGAGCATAACTCGCATCTCGGGCGCGGGAAGGGTACATGCCCTTCCTGTGCGCCCCGCGTATTTCTGGAGGGTAGTTCCCATGCTGCGGAACATCGCAAAGATAATCCCTGCACTATTGCTCGCCGCCAGTCTTTCGGCCCATGGAGAAGACGGTGGCGTCAGGAGTGACAAGAAGCCGAGCCAGCTTCCTTCGCAAGATCTGAGGCAAGCGACGCCAATGCCGTTCAACATCCAACTGCCGCCGACTCGGCCGGCGGAAGAGCACATTCCGAATACCGTCACCCCGTCGATCAGCGCGGAAGCACGGGCGAACTTCGTCTCGTCGATGATGGCCGTCAATCCGTTCTCGCTGCGGGACATGATCGCGATGATGGCGGTGAAGTATCCGGCCAAGGCCGGACTGTCCTTCGATGATGTCGTCGAGGCGATGAAGACCAAGGCCAACGAAATCAATTTCAAGTTTGTCGGTCACAATCCGCTTTGGAAGGACATCATCGCCATCAGCGGCAAGAAGGACACCCCGCGCGTCGAGTTCTTCACCTTTTGTGACGCCATGGTGGCCAGGGAAATCCTCGATCTCAGTCTGGAGTTCGCGGTCTTCCTGCCTTGCCGCGTCGCGGTTCTCGAAGATGCCAACAAGCAGATCTGGGTGATGACCCTCGACTGGGACGTACGGTGGCTGGACTCAAGCAAGAACCCGAACCAGATGTCCGCCTCCCTGCGGGAAAAATCCATTGCCGTCCGCGACGCCATCGACAAGATCATGAGAGCGGGAGCCGCCGGGGAATTCTGACAGCATCCGGTTTGACAGCTTTTCCACCCCTCGCCTATAATCCGCGGCTTCCCGCGAGGGAGGGGTGGTTAGCTCAGTTGGTAGAGCAGCTGGCTTTTAACCAGTTGGTCACAGGTTCAAATCCTGTACCACCCACCAACTGGTTTTGTTTTATCGGGGGTCGTTAGCTCAGTTGGTAGAGCAGCGGACTCTTAATCCGTAGGTCGAGTGTTCGAGCCACTCACGACCCACCACCCGATTCAAGGGCTTAGCGATGCTAGGCCCTTTTCTTTTGCTGGTGCGGGACGTTGAACCGATTGATCACGGCTGCAGCGTTGCTTCCTCGATGAGCACCTTGTAGGCGTAACCGGAACCGAAGTCCTTATCGGTCCGGACGACGCCCTTCACCGTCACGACATCTCCGACTTTCGCCTGGCTCGTGGTTGTAACGAGGACGTCGTTGGTATTGTCCGTGGCAGAACCCGAGCCATCGCGCAGGTGGACCCAGTTCTTGCCCATGATTTCCGGGTTGAACTTCACGACCTTGCCGCGAACCAGCACGGGCTTGTCCTTCAGTTCGGCACCTTTCGTGACGACCTCCGCGACTGTTCGCGCGTTCGCGCCGCCGGCCTTGGCAACATGGACATCGCCGATGTCCGCTGTCTTGACGGCGCCCGAATGAGCCATGCTCATGCTGGCGCCCGGCGCGTTGCCTCCGGCACCTGCCAAGTTACCGAAAAGAATTGTCTGGAAAGTCTTCTTCAGTGACTTGCTCTCGAAGTTGTTCATGACCATCACGTTTTCAACCGTGACCTGGGCACCCTTTTTGATCGGCGCCTTGCCGACTGCCGCCCAAGTCTCGCCATCCTTGGTCTTGAGCCGGAGATAGGTATAGCCCTCGACGTCCTTGACCTCGAGAACTTCGCCCTTGACGGCGGTTATTGGTGCGGAAGGAACGGAGCCTTCGCCTGCCCAAATGAATGGAGCAACAATCATCATGCAGATCGCCAGCAGGACTTTCATGGTCTGGATACTCTTTCGAGACAAAACGTGGAGCATAACAGCGCCGCTGTTGTTCGTCTGCTACCGATGAATGGTCTATGATGACAACGCTGAACAAGAATTTCAGCGCAACTTACATTGCATCGGAGGGGACCATGGCAAAGAAGGCCAAGAACGAAAGTGCCGTCTACAAGATCGTCGAGATTGTCGGCACCAGCCCAACTTCCTGGGAGGATGCCGCACGTACGGCGGTCGAATCCGCGGCCAAGACGCTGCGCGATTTGCGTGTCGCCGAAATCACCAAACTGGACATGAAACTGGATGACGGCAAGGTGGTCGCGTATCGCGCGCGTGTCTCCGTATCATTCAAGTACGAAGGCTGAAAAAGCATTCGCCTGATTTGCGAGTTGGCGGCGGGGACTTCGGTCCCTGCTTTTTAGAGATTGCAGAAGGTCAACTCGAAGGAAATGTCGGCATCGGACGGCTTGGGGCGCAGATCGGTATCCGGCATTGTGAAGCGGATATTGAGCGCGTATTTGTTGGCACTGATCTCGGGAATAACGGCATCGTCGCGTTTCATGCGCAAACGTACCAGTTGGGCGGTACGGCCCGCCAGCATCAACTGGTAGCTGCCCTTCGGCGCCATTTGAGGCTCCGGACGACCGGAAGCGCGCAACAGGCGCAACACGATGGCGATACCCTGCCTGATCGGCAGCATCGGCGCCAGCCAGCCCTGAAGATCACGCTGGCGGAACGCGGTGTCGCGGTTCAGCCAGAAATGGTAGCCCGGCAGGTCGAACTCGCAAACGCCACCAGGAATCGCCGCACGGTTCCTGATGCTCATGAGCCATTCGTTCTCACGCAGGTACTGGCCGATCTTGCCCTGCATAGCCAGCAGCGCGGCCGAGGCCTGCTCGATTTCGTAAAGGGCGCCGGAAAGGGCCTTTTCGGAAATCTCCGGGTTGTTGCGGAAGGAGAGGAGTATCTGGCGCTGGCGCTCGAGTTCCTGCACCAGATCGAACTTCAGGTCGGCACGGCCGGCGACTTCAAGAATTTCGAACAGCGTCACCAATGCCACGTGGTGCTCGGGGGCACCTTCCGCGGCGGCGAAATAAGTCACTTTGTCGAAAACGTCCTCGAGGCGCAGCAGGGTGCGAATGCGCTCGCTCAGAGGATATTCGTAAGTGATCACGGGCAGTCCGATAGCAAATTCGAGCAATTCTGACCGAATTGGCAGCAAATCTCAACCTGTGGTCAATATTCCCCCGCCCTGCTCTGCCAGAATCAGATACAAGCGATGGAGCCTTTCCACCTGCGGCAACAGGGCGTCCGGAGCGCCGCTGTTGTCGATGACGTCATCGGCCACCGCCAGGCGATCATGACGGCTGGCCTGCGCCGCCATGATCCGCTCGATGTCCTTCCGCGACAGGCCGCTTCTCGCCGCAACGCGGGCGATGCGTACTTCGTCGTCGCAGTCGACCACGGCAACCCGGTTAACCCGCTGCCGATATTCGCCGGATTCCAGCAATAGGGGCACGACGAGCACAACATAGGGCGCGCCGGCGGCCAGCGCCTGGCGACATTGGAGATCGCTCGCTGCGCGAATCATGGGATGGAGGATAGCCTCCAGCCGCTTGCGGGCGCCGTCGTCGGAGAACACCAGGGTCCGCATGGCCGCACGGTCGAGGCGCCCATCCGCGGCAATCACCCCGGCACCGAAGGCAGCCTTCAAAGCCGACATGGCTGCGCCTGCCGGACCGGTCAGCTCGTGGGCGATGGCGTCGGTATCCACCACCGTCGCGCCAAGCGCCGCAAAACACTTGGCGGCGGCACTCTTGCCGCTGCCGATGCCGCCGGTCAGGCCAACGATCAGGCCTGTCATTCCTTGGGACAATCGATGGCTTCCACTGCCTGCCCGGTCAACTGCTTGTTCAGCAGTTCGGATTCGCCGCGGACATCGAGGATGACCTTCTCGGACTTGCGGGGCTGGGGGGCGATCTTTGCCGACTTGATGCCTTTCTTGTTCAGCCGCTGGAGAAAGTCCTTGGCGGCGTCCTCCTTGTAGAAAAGCCCGAGCGAGAGGGCGCCGCGAGTCGGTCCGTCCTTGTCGACTACGAAGAAGTCGTTGATGCCGGCATGCTTGAGTTCGGCGGCCGGGTTTTCCGTTCCCTTGCCGGCGCCGGCTGGAATGTACACCCAGTAACTGGTCTCCTCGACAGCGACCGGCACCGCCACGCCGCCTTTCTCCGTCAGCGCCTTCTTGAGCTTGTCTGCATCAGCTGCCGCCATGGGGCCGACGCGCCGGCAGACAGTGATCGGCAAGGCTGCGGCAACAGGGGCCGGCGCGGCGACGGCCGGTGCAGGGCTTTCCGCCTGCGCGGTAACCCGCAGGCGTTCGGACTGCAACTGGGCATTCAGCCGCTCCGGCTCGCGACCTTCGTTCCCACCACCCAGGTAACCCTCCGCCCAGACGAAGAACACCAAATTGGCAAGAATGAACAGCAGGAAGACGATGCGAGCCACGGATCTCGTCAGCCGACCTTGGGCAAATGCGCCAGCGACGCCTCGACCGCTTCGCGCGGATAGTCGTAGTCTTCGAGCGCACCGGCGAAGTAGCGGTCATAGGAGGCCATGTCGAAGTGCCCGTGGCCGGAAAGGTTGAACAGCAACGTCTTCGGTTCACCGGTGGCCTTGCAGCGTAGTGCCTCGTCGATGCAGGCACGAATCGCGTGACAGGACTCTGGCGCCGGGATGATGCCTTCGGCGCGCGCGAACTGCACGCCCGCCTCGAAGGTGGCCTTCTGCGGCACGGCGACCGCCTCGATCAGCTTCTCGTGGAAGAGCTGCGACACCAGTGGCGAATCGCCGTGGTAGCGCAGGCCGCCGGCGTGGATGCCCGGCGGCATGAAGTCGTGGCCCAGCGTGTACATCTTCATCAGCGGCGTGTAGCCGGTGGCATCGCCGAAGTCGTAGGCATAAACACCCTTGGTCAGCGTCGGGCACGAGGTCGGCTCGACGGCCACCATGCGCAGGTTCTTCGCCTTGGGATCGCCAGCCGCCTTGTCG
Organism: Rhodocyclaceae bacterium; assembly: GCA_035654135.1. Taxonomy (GTDB): domain Bacteria; phylum Pseudomonadota; class Gammaproteobacteria; order Burkholderiales; family Rhodocyclaceae; genus Fen-999. The sequence goes on from DASRXN010000043.1 coordinate 8,402, forward strand.
GCAAAGAATGGGAAGGCGATGCCGGCGAAGTTGGAGCCGCCACCGCAAGGGGCGAAGATCATGTCGGGATACTCGCCGATCTTGGCCAGTTGCTTCTTGGCCTCCTGGCCGATCACGGTCTGGTGCAGCAACACGTGATTGAGCACCGAGCCAAGCGCGTAATTGGTATCGGCGCGGCCTGCCGCCTCCTCGACCGCCTCGGAGATGGCGATGCCCAGCGAACCCTGGTTGTCCGGATCGCGGGCCAGTATGTCGCGACCGGCCTGGGTCATGTCGGTCGGGCTGGCGAACACCTCGGCACCCCAAGTCTGCATCATGGAGCGACGGAAGGGCTTCTGGTTGTAGCTGACCTTGACCATGTACACCCGCACGGCGACACCGAACATCTGGCCGGCGAAGGCGAGCGAGCTGCCCCATTGTCCGGCGCCCGTCTCGGTGGACAAGCGGGAAATACCAGCCTGCTTGTTGTAGAACGCCTGCGGCACGGCGGTGTTCGGCTTGTGCGAACCTGCCGGCGACACCGCCTCGTTCTTGTAGAAGATTTTGGCTGGCGTGCCCAACGCCTTTTCGAGCCGGTGCGCACGGTAGAGCGGCGACGGCCGCCACAGGCGATAAGCTTCGCGCACTTCCTCGGGGATGGCGATCCAGCGCTCGCCCGACATTTCCTGCTCAAGCAGATTGCCGGGGAAAATGGCGAGCATCTTTTCCGGCGGTACCGGCTGGCCGTCCGGCCCCAGCGGCGGTGAAGGCGGATTAGGCATGTCGGCGACGACGTTGTACCAGTGGGTCGGAATGTCGTTTTCTTCGAGCAGGATCTTGGTTGGTTCAGCCATGTTCTTCTCCCTCTGAATGGTTACCGATAAAGCCGGCTAAGTTACCGTTTTCCGGCATCAGGTCAAGTGATGCAGATCAACGCACCCTCACCGTATATTCGAGCGTGGTCTTGCCGCCCGCCGGCACCTGAACCTGCCACACGGCGGAGTGGGCATCGCCCTTGGCGTGCGGCTGGCTTTCGGTCGCCATTTCCCAGTCACCGGGCATCGGTTCCACCAGCTTTACCGTCACCGGAAGCTCCTTTGCATTGTTGAATTCGATGCGCCAGGCTGTTTCGTAGACGGGATTCGGCTTGCCGGCGACTTGCCGGAAGCTGGTTTGCTTGCGCGTCGCCGTAACATCGAAGGCATTGCCCATCTTCAACCGGACCTTGTCGTTCTTCGCCGTGTGGTCAATGCCGTCCTCGCCAATGAAGATCGCGTTGCCCTTCGAGTCCTTCTTGTACACGCGCACCACGCCCTTGGGCAGCGGCTTGCCGAGGTCGCCGCCGGCATTCTCGAACTCGAGGAAGACGGCGATCTTCTGCTTGCGGCCGAGATCCGAGGCCTGGCTCTGGTAGTACCAGCCCTCGCCAGCAAGCAGATATTCCTTCTTCACCGGCACGGCGGCTGCAGACAGCAGCGCCACCTGCTTGGTCTGGTTGTCGAGGATTGTCGTCGACCGGCCAAGCGTGTAGAGGTGATAGTCGAACACTTCCTCGCGAGCCATCTCCCTGGCCATGGGCGCTGCCATGGCGACCGCGACGCCCTTGGCCGCGAAGTCCTGGCGCACGCGATTGACGTCGCCGGCCACCAGTTGCAGTTTGGCGTTCTCGAAAGCAGTGCCACTCTGATTGGTCAGGGTCACCCAGCCGGCCAGATCCAGTTTCGTTTCGTCGCCCGCCAGTTCCGCCACGTAATCGGCCTTCCATGAAAGGCCGCCGGAGAGATAGGAAAGCTCGGCGGTCTGTTTTCCCGCCGAGGCGCTCTCCAGCTTCACCACCAGCGTCGGCCGCTCGCGCAGGTTGGCCGGGATGTTGTTGAAAGTCAGCCGTCCCGGCACGCCGGTCTCGATACGGTCGGCGAACTTCAGCACCGTGCCGCCGTTGGTGGCCAGCACTTGCGCCGTCTCGCGCGTCTCGGCGCCCGTGGCGGGGTTGGTGCGAATCACCATGACGTTCTGGCCAACGTACTTGTCAAGCAGTTTTTGCGGCGTCAGCAGATCGAAGTCGAAGTTCTGCTCGATCAGCCGCAGCGGCGCGCCCGTCACGGCACGCAGGCTCGCCGTCTCCGGTCGCATCTTTGCCGAGACATCGCGCAGGGCAATGTCGTTCACGCCCTTGTCCAGGTCCAGCCGGCGCACTTCCTTGATCAGCGCCAGCGAATCGTTGTAGATGGCCACGGCCACCTCGTCCCGATCCTCGGCGCGATTGACCTTCTCGGCGGCCTGGACAGCGAAAGTCAGCCATGGCAACACGCCGATGACGGTGAATGTAGCGATGCGACGCATGCTTCTATCCGCCTTTCCTTGACGAAAATCACGAAGCCGAAAGCATAGAGCGAATTGAAGCCGCCGTAACCATCTTTCATTTGCGGCGCCGCGCCGGCGCGCCTATCCTCGCCACCAGCCGCAATCATCGAGGTGCCTGCCCATGCAGTCCGGACCCAGAGAGATCGTCACCCCTTATCGCCCGATTCCGCTCGACGTTCCGGAGGGCATGAAGCCGAACGAGTTCTTCAACAGCACGGAGAACCTCGCCGACCTGGTGCACAACAACGGCCTGGTGCAGAACCCGGAAGGCCTGCTGCTCTACCGCAAGGCGCTAGGCCACAGCAATGTCTTCGACGCCTCGATCATCTACAACACGTCGCAGAGCATTCTCGATCCGCTCGGTCGGCCAGTGCGGCGCACGCAGGTGCCGGAAGCGGTGAAGAACGTCTGGAACCGCATGAACCAGATCATCATGGAGTTCATGCTCGAGCGTTACCCGGATCCGGAGGCGCATCTCGTCCTCGCGGGCGAGGCCAGCCTCGACGCCACCTGGCCGCTGACGTCGCCCGGCGTGCCGAGCATCCGCATGCTGCACAACCATTTCATCGTCTTCGACAAGGAGGCGTTGCGTGCCGCGCCATTGGCCGACACCAACAATCCCAACCTCACCGATGGCGGCCAGCATTCGCTGTTCCAGGCGCACATGCGCGATGTCTATCGCGCCTTCTTCGACGAGCTCGACCTGAAAATCCTCCGGCCCTGCCAGCCCGGCTCCTGCCGCATCGCACTCTCTGGCTATCCGCAGGGCCTGCCGAGCTGGGAAATCCGCGGCGGCGTGGAAATGCTGAAGGAAGTTCGCTTCTGGAAGGAGTACGACATCATCCTCAAGGGCTTCATCGATTTCTACCGGACTTTCTTCAGCCAGGTGTCGACGCGCAACGCGCCGCTGCCGCGCGATATCTATTTCCCCGAACTGGTCGAAGCAAGGCTGCAGTTCGACAACGACTTTCTCAGCACCGCCAAGATGGTGCGCGACCGCTGCATCCATGATGCCAAGTACGCCAACGCCATCCGCTGGCAGCCCGCCTTCAAGCAACTGATCTACCGCAACGACGAAGGCAGACTCATCGTCACCATCAGCCAGAACTCGATCGGCAACGCCATCACCGAACTGCTGGGCGTGGTGGTCAAGCGCGAGCCCGACGCGGACGCCTACGCCCGCGCCGAACCCGGTCTGATCGAGCAGTTGCTGGAAGTGCGCCGGCGCCTGGTCGCGGCCGATTGCGGCACCGGCATCGCCACCACGCAGTGGGAAGCGACGTAGGCCCTGGGGTGCCGATTACTTAACCAGGCTGCATTCCTCGCCTGCGGCCAAGCCTGTCCTTGCCGGAAATCTGCCCGGAGTAAACTTCGTTGCGCCGATACTCGCGGCGTACTGCGCTAGCGCGCTCGATATGACGGCGAAGTCTTTTTGCGCGGCTGTCTTGTCGTTCGGATTGGCCGGGCCGGCAAGCGATGCCAAGTAGTCATTTGTCGCTTCGTGCAGAACCGTCAACGCATCGTCCGGCCATCGGGCCATCGTGATGGCGGCACTGACCGGTTTGCCATCGGTCAATCGCAGGGCGCCATTCAGGGTGCGCTGATTGATGCCCTTGTTGAAGTCCAGCATGGCTTTGAGTTTTGTGCATTCCACCGACTCGGCCGCATTGTAGGATTCAACCACCGACTCCTTGGCTGCTCTCGTTATGGCTCCTTGCTGGGCGGCGTTCAGGCTGTTCCATATGGCTTTGTCGATGTGCATCCACGATATGAGGAACGGCTGATGCCATGAGGGATGATGGGCGTAGCGGGCGCCGATCTGACCGATGTTTTGCGAGCAGTTGGTGGCGGTGCCCGGTGGAATCGGAAACGCAAGCGCCGGGCCGCAATCCAATTGACCGGCATCCGGGTTGCCCAGAGGAGCGGTCGCGGTAGCCTCCTTTACCGGAAAGAAATCAGCGAGGTCGTCATACGGGTTAACGTATTCGAAACCCTGGATAGTGCCTCTTTGCATCGGCAGCAGAACCGACTGGCCTCCCACTGGCGGATAGAACGTGAGCGTCTTGGCAGGAATGGTGCCGCGTTTCACCAACAGGTCGCAGGCGCGATCGACGATATCCTGCGGCGGCGCCAAGTAGCGAATTCGCCAGCCCGAAGAGCAAAGCCCCGCCAGTCCAACGCCGTCGCCCTGGCTCAGGCAATCCGCGTCCCCTGCGTTGCAGTCGGGCTTGCCTATGGGTCTTGGAAAATAGCCCGAACCCTGCATGGTGCTTCCCACGACCGGAAGCACGATTTGCGTCCCCCCTCGGCTATCCAGTAGCGACTGTGCCAACTCAAGGCCGTTGCCACTGAATCCATCTATCCTCGCGTCGTAAATAAATCCGAGCATTTGCTCGAACCCAATTCCAAACGGCACCGAGTTATAGATGAAGCCCCAGCTTGGCTCTGACACCACCGGCTTGGGGGCGGCCCCCTTGTCGGCAAATTGTATGCCGGCACGTAATGCGCTTACCTCACGGCCCGTGCGTTGATCTCGCTGGAAGACGACTTTTTGTCCGGCCGGCAATGCATCGGGCCCATTTTCATCGGTGTAATCCTTGACCTTCTCGATGAAAATCCTCAGGGCGCCGTAACCTGGATCCCTCGGATCTGTGGATGTGCCGGTGCCGCGCCCAATGGTTGGAGAGTTGCTGTATTCGTTGTATGGGATGATGACATCGGCAATCGCAGACTGGCTGGAAAACGCACCGCATCCCGCAATGGACAATGCCGACAGAGCCGTTGAGAGTTTCATCTTCTTTCCAATTGATGATTTCGGGCAGAACAATCAATCCGGGCTCCGCCTTCAGACGACAAGTACACTTGGCCGCCAATTCATCTTACTCGATTTATGCAATGTAGCCAGGCGCAGTCAGTCATCGCTCGGCGTGCTGCCACGGCTGACTCTTTAAAGCGAAGTGGCTGGTAGACTCGAACGCATGAAGGCAATCCTTTTCCTGATACTGCTCTGCCTGGCCGACGCCAACGGGCTAGCCGTCGCGAAGACGCCCGGCGAAGTCGAGGTCGGTGGCGTTCTGCGCGAGGCACAGTTGCTGGGACTTTCCGGCCCCTCGCGAAAGCTATCGGAATTCCGGGGCAAGCCGCTGATCATCAACGTATGGGCCAGTTGGTGCGGCCCATGCCGACAGGAAATGGGCTCGCTTGAAAGGCTTTCCCGGCGCCATGGCGGCACGCGGTTACAGGTGATCGGCATCTCCACCGACGATTACGTCGAGCCTGCCAAAGCCGCCCTGCGAGCGTCGGGCATCACCTTCAGCAACTTCATCGACAGCAAGCTCTTGATGGAAAACATGCTGGGTGCCGACAAGATTCCCCTAACGCTATTGATTGATGGTCAGGGCCGAGTGCTCGGCAAGATCTACGGGGCAAAGGACTGGGATAGCCCCGAGGCAATCGAATTCATCGCCAAGTCCTTCCGCATCAAGATGTGATTTTCAACTTGGGCGCGCCGCCTACTTGAACTTGTAGTATTTCTGCGCCAGGTAGGCCGCGATGTTTTCCTCGTCCTCGGGGAACAAACCGGCGTTGGTCATCGAATTGCACGCGGCGACGCGCTGGCCAAGGGCGGTCCTGTTGTGGATGATTCGGTCGGGGCGCAAGTACATCTGCGAGCCATCGCCGCCATAACGCTTGACGTGGCAACTCACGCACTGTTTGTCGTGCAAGCGCTTGCCCTTGTCGATATCGACGGCGGCAAGAGCCGGTTGCAAGGCAACCGGCAGCAGCATCAGCATCATCACGCTGCGCATGATGGTCAATAGCCCGGCCGCGACATCGGAGCGGCCATCGGCGGATTCAGTTGTCCGCGGATTTCCCCGCCCTTGTGCTCGGCGCTATGGACATTGACGTAGGTTTCGCCCGCCCGATAGGCCTGATACTGCGCCTCGGTCAACTTGGCGCCAGCCGGCACGGCCCAAGTGTTGTCGCCGCTCTTGGTCAAGGGAACCGCCACCGGTCCGTTGGCGCCCGCCTTGCCGAGGTGGATGTGCGCCATCGTCCCCGCCACGCCGGTCGTCGTGACACTGCCAGCCACTGTCATGTCGGAGTTGATGGTGAGGGTACCGCTGCCCGAGGCCGCGGTCGCAACCGGAGGCACCTCCTGGTCGCCGGCCAGCTTGAGCTTTACCTCATCGGCAAGAGCGGAGATGGAAACTGCGGCCAGCGCTGCTGCCGCAAGGGTGCCCAGCAGCGCCGGGCGACCAAATCTCGAAATGGTATTCATGGCGGCCTCTCGTGTCGGTTGTTGTAACAGACGGGGCTGCCGGGGCTGTCGCCCGGGCAACGTTACTCATATATAATGAACTTGACTGTGGTTGTCAACTATTCATCAGGAGGCCGCCATGAAAAAGATATTTGCGCTGCTGACTTCCCTGCTGACACCGCCGGCGATGGCCGCCCTGAATGTCGGCGACGTGGCGCCTGATTTCTCGACTCAGGCCAGCCTGGGCGGCAAGGAATTCACCTACAGCCTGGCCGGGGCGCTCAAGCAGGGGCCGGTAGTCGTCTATTTCTATCCCGCGGCCTTCACCAAGGGCTGCACGATCGAGGCGCACAACTTCGCCGAAGCGATGCCGAAGTACAAGGAGCTCGGCGCCAGTGTGATCGGTGTTTCGAACGATACGATCGAGACTCTCAACAAGTTTTCGGTCAGCGAGTGCCAAAGCAAATTCCCGGTGGCCAGCGACAGCAGTCAGGCCATCATGAAGGCTTACGACGCGGTCCTGCTTTGGAAGACCAGCTATGCGAACCGGACCTCCTACGTGATCACACCGGACGGCAGGATCGCCTATCGCTACTCCGACATGAGCCCCGACAAGCACGTCGAGAACACACTGGCAGCCGTGAGGGAGTGGGCGGGCACGAAGAAGCAGGCGTCGCCTTAAGCCGCCTGCAGCCCCAGTAGAGTGACGGCGCCGGCCGGATCGTCCGATTCCAGCAGCGCCTGCTGGATGCGCGCCGGACTCAGCGAGTGTGCCTGATAGCGTGCAATTGCCGAGTCGATCAAGAACGCCGATTCCGGGTAGAAACGCAGGAACATGGTGCGCAGCATGGCGGCGCTGGCGTTGCCAAGTTCGACCACGACGTCCACACGGCCAGGGCGAATCAAGGCCTTGTCCAGGCGATCGAGATGATTGGTGGTCAGGAAGACGATCCGCCCCTCCTGCGCCGCAACGCCGTCCAGCGCGTTTAGCAGGCCGCTGAAGCTGACCTCGATGCGCGTGTCCTGCTTGTCGCGGGCGACGAAGAAGGCATCGATGTCCTCGATCAGGATCAGCGAGCGCGGCGGTGTCTTCTGCAGCAGGTCGGAGATGGTCTGGTCGTTCAGCTTCGAGTTGGTCAGCGACAGCGCGCAGATCTTGAGATGTAACTCGCCGGCCAGCGCGTAGGCGAAACTGGTCTTGCCGGTGCCGGGCGGGCCATGCAACAGATAGCCCCGCCGCCAGGGAATGCCGAGATCGGCATACCACTGTCGGCGCGAGAAGAATTCCCTGACGTCGGCGAGCAGCTTGTCGCTGGTGTCGCCATCGAGAACCACTGAGGAGATCTGTCGCCGCGGTCGGGCGCCGGCGAGATTCCACGACTCGCCCCAGCGGTCGATGGTGTAGAGCATGGTGTGATCGGCCAGCCGCGCGTAGGCCCGGCGAATCACGTCCTCCAGCATCTCCTCCAGCAGGCGACGCGGCGCCAGCAGGGCGCTAACCTTGACGGTCTCGATCACCTGCAGGTTCATGGCGATGTCGCGCTGGATCCACATCGGCCGGCCGCCGTACCAGAACAGATGGAAGCCCGGCGCCGGGCTGTAGAGCAGGCGCGGCAGGCCCTCGCCGGCATCCTCCTCACCATTCTCCTTGTTGTCCTGGATCACCGTGAACAAGCGGCTGCCGCGGCCATAGGGCAGTTCGTTGAGCCAGGTGATGTAGGCGTTGAACAGATCGTTGCGCGAATCGATCACCGCCGTGACCACCAGCGCCCGCTTGGCGTAATCCCAGAGCTTGGCCGGCAGGTTGCGCAGCGCCGCCACCATGACGCCGACGATCGCCAGCACCAGACCGCCGGAGACTATCTGGTTTTGCAACTGCTCGCGAATGGCATTGATCAGTCCGTCAAGCATTCTCGCTCCCCCCGGCGATGGCGGCGAGCCCCTCAAGCACCAGGTTGTCCACGCTACGCAAGGGCAAAGTCAGCCGTGGCGACACGCCTCCTGCGGCACCGCCGGAGAGCAGGCAGATTGGATCGCGGCCGTTGGCGATCTGCCGGTACATGCGCTCGATGGCACCCGCCGTCGCCTGCAGGGCACCGCTGGCGATGGCATTGAAAGTGTTGCGCGGCTGCTCGGCGAAGTTCCCCGCCGCCGTCGGCAGGTTGGCCGTACCGCCCGCCAGCGCGTCCCGCATCATGGCGAGGCCGGGCAGGATCAGGCCACCACGGAATTGACCATCGGCTGTCAGCAGATCGATGGTCGTCGCCGTGCCGCACATCACCACCACGCAGTCGCCCCGATGCAATGCGCGCGCACCGATCAGCGCCGCCCAGCGGTCGGCGCCAAGTTGCCCGGGATGCTCATAGCCGTTGGTCACGCCGCATTGGGACGAACGCGCATGCACCCATTCGACCGCAAGCCCCAGCCGCGCCGCCATCGCTTCAAGAGTCAGTCGTGGCGGATCGCCAGCCACGTTGCAGGCGACGATGCGGTCGGCCGGGACCGCCAGTCCGCCTAGTTCCGACAGCGGCAGCGCGCCGCGATCGGCCCAGGCATTGCCCTGCCGCAGGCCCCACTTGACCCGAGTATTGCCGCAGTCGATGCACAGCACGCTCATGCCGGCCTCAGCGATACATCACCGGAAATGACGCGCTGCGTTCCGGCGGCAGTCTCAAGCAGCAAGGCACCATCCACATCGATGCCGACACAGCGTCCTTCCAGCGGCGCGGAGAACCCGGAAAGTATCCGCACCGGCGCGCCGGTATGGGCATTCAGCGCCTGCCAGCGGTCGCGCAGAGCGACGAAGCCGTCGGCAGCAAAGGCTTCCAAGGCGCCATGCAGACCGGCCAGCAATCTGCCCAGCAGCACATTGCGGTCGACATCCCGCTCCAGCGCCGTAGCGCCACGCCTGACTTCGTCAGGCAAGCCGGCCGGCAGCCGCAGGTTAAGGCCGATGCCGATCACTGCCGCCGTTGATGCCAGTTCGATCAGGATGCCGCCTAGTTTGCGGCCGTCGAGCAGGATGTCGTTCGGCCACTTGAGTGCCACCTTGTCGATACCAAGCGTCTGGAGCGCTTCTGCCACGGCAACACCGACCGCCAGCGACAGCCCACTGGGCGAGGCGCCGCTCGGCAATCGCCATAGCAGGGAAAACGTCAGGCTGCTGGCGGCATCGGCATGCCACTCCCGACCCATGCGACCGCGACCGGCTGTTTGGTGCTCGGTGGCAATCACGGTGCCCGAGGGCGCGCCGCTCTCGGCAAGTGCCATCAGCAACGTGTTGGTGGAATCGCATTCGGCCAGTACATCGACGTCGAAGCGCGATGCCAGCGGGCCGAGCGCAGTGGCGATGGCGGGAACCGAAAGGCGGGATGCGTCGAGCATGGCCCGATTATCCCTGCTCCGGCTCCCCTTTGGTATCTTCGAGGCCGAGTTCCTGGATCTTCCGCGTGATGGTGTTGCGGCCGATGCCCAACAACTGGGCGGCCTCGATGCGCCGGCCGCCGGTGGCTGCCAGGGCGCGGCGAATCAGCGAGCCTTCGAAAGCCCGCGTCAGGTGGTCGAATACTTGGCCTGGCTGGGCGGCAATCAGGCGGTCGGCTTCCAGCGCCAGCGCCGAGAGCCAATCGGCCGGTGCGGCGCCGGCCGGATGTTCGCGCAGCTCTGGCGGCAAGTCCGCCACTTCGATGGTCTGCCCCGGCGCCATCACGGTCAGCCAGTGGCAGAGATTCTCCAGCTGGCGCACGTTGCCGGGAAAGTCGAGGCCCTGGAGAAATTTCAGCGTTGCCTCGGACAGCCGCTTGGCGTCCACACGGAGTTCCGCAGCACTCTTGGCGAGGAAATGACGGGCCAGCAGCGGCACGTCCTCGTGGCGCTCGCGCAGCGGTGGCAGGCGCAGGCGGATGACGTTCAGGCGGTGGAACAGGTCCTCGCGGAACAGGCCGTCCTTGACCCGCTCTTCCAGGTTCTGGTGCGTGGCGGCGATGACGCGCACGTTGGCCTTGACCGGCTGGTGGCCGCCGACCCGATAGAAGTTGCCGTCCGACAGCACGCGCAGCAGCCGCGTCTGCAACTCGGCGGGCATGTCGCCGATTTCGTCGAGGAACAGCGTACCGCCATCGGCTTGCTCGAAGCGGCCGCGCCGCTGGCCGGCAGCGCCGGTGAAGGCGCCCTTCTCGTGACCAAAGAGTTCAGATTCGAGCAGGTCGCGCGGAATCGCCGCGGTGTTGATGGCAATGAAGGGCGCGTCCTTGCGTGGGCTGTGTCGATGGAGTGCGCGGGCAACCAGTTCCTTGCCGCTGCCGGACTCGCCGTTGATCAGCACTGTGGCGTGCGATTGCGACAGGCGGCCAATGGCGCGAAAGACTTCCTGCATGGATGCTGCGTGGCCAAGAATCTCAGGCGCCAATAGCGGCGTATCGCCACCATTGACTTCCGGGGCTGCCTGCTCGACGGCGCGACGCACCAGCGCCACTGCCTGATCGACGTCGAAAGGCTTGGGCAGGTATTCGAAGGCGCCGCCCTGGAAAGCGGCAACTGCCGAATCGAGATCGGAGTAGGCGGTCATGATGATGACCGGCAACTCGGGGAAATTGGTCTTGACCAATTTCAACAGATCGAGCCCGGAGGTGCCCGGCATGCGGATGTCCGAGACCAGCGCCCGCGGTGCCTCGCCGCCATCGAGCGCCGCCAGTGCCTCGTCGGCAGACCCGAAGCTGCGGCAGGAAATATTTTCCCGGGTCAGGGCCTTTTCCAGTACCCAGCGGATGGAACGGTCGTCATCGATGATCCAAACAGCGTTCATGTCGTTATCTCGTGATCCTTGCCGGCGGAAAGCGGCAGCCGGATGGTGAAGCATGTGCGTCCCGGCTTCGATTCCACGTCGATGCTGCCGAAATGCTGCTGGATGAAACTTTGCGCCAGCGTCAGGCCCAGACCACTACCACCCTCGCGGCCCGACACCAGCGGATAGAAAATCTTGTCGCGGATCGCTTCCGGGATTCCCGGACCGTTGTCGATCACTTGCAATTCCAATGCCAGACGATAGCGCTTCTTGGCCAGCGTCACCTGGCGCAGGGCGCGGCTCCGGAAGACAATCTCGCCATGCCCGGCCATGGCCTGCGCCGCATTGCGGGCGATGTTGAGAATGGCCTGGATCAGCTGCTCTCGATCGCCAGTGATTTCCGGCAGCGAGGTATCGTAGTCGCGGCGGACACGCACGCCAGCATATTCAGCGTGGATCAGCCGGCGCACGCGCTCCAGCAACTCGTGGATGTTGACTAGCGCCGGCTGCATGGCGCGATGGGAGGAAAGGAGGCGCTGCATCAGGTCCTGCAGGCGGTCGGCTTCCTTGATGATGACCTGCGTATATTCTTTCAGCGCCGGATTGTCCAATTCCCGCTCCAGCAACTGGGCGGAGCCACGGATGCCACCGAGCGGATTCTTGATCTCGTGCGCCAGGTTGCGGATCAGTTCCCGGTTGGCCTGCTGCTGCACCGCTTCGCGCTCTTCGCGGATGGCCTTCAACTGTTGGTCGATGGGACGGAATTCCAGCAGCAGACGGGTGCCGGCGGCATCGACCGGCGTCACCGTGCAATCGAGGTGCAAGGTCTGGCCGGCTTCACCATCGCGCACCTCGCGTGTCACGGCGATGTTGTGGCCGGTATAGCTCCAGTTGTTTCGCAGTGCATTTTCGAGGGCGTTGTCGAGCGCGGCCGGCGTGCCCGCCAGTTGTACCAGCGAGCGGCCGAGCCAGGCACGCTGACTCACTGAAAACAGATTCTCGGCGGCGGGATTCAGGTAGCGGATCAGCAGCCGGCCATCAAGCAGAATGACCGCGGAGGAAAGGAGATCCAGCCCGGAAAGGCCCGCAGGCGTGGTTGCGGAATCGACAGCATTCATCCTCTCAAGGTGAGCAAGAAGCAAGCCATCCGCAAAATATCAGCGGAGGTTGCCGATCTCCTTCTGCAGCGCCTCTACGTTGCGCTCGTGCAACTGCACATTGTCCTGATAGGGCTTCAGGCGGTCGAGTACTCGCTGGTAATTGCGCTCGCCGCCTTCGCGGACGGCTTCCTGTTCGGATAGCGCCCTCTTCGCTTCATCCAGACTCCTGCGCTCGGTGGCCATCTCATCCTCGAGAATGCGGCGGCGGTCGCCGTCCCGGCTCTTCTGGGACTCCGAACTCACTCGCGGGAAGCCCTCGGGTGTCGGCGCATTCGGGCGCGCCTTCGTCGGTGGGGCGGTAAAGGTCGATACCGGCTTGTCCTGCGACAGGATGGTGCAGGTCTTGCCGCCAGTCTTCTGGTTCGTGTAGGTCGTGCGCCCGGCGTCGTCCGTGCATTTGTAGAGAGTATCCGCGTGGACAGCGCCGGCGATCAGAACCAGCAGCAACGGAAGATGGAGAGGTGTCATGGCGTCGGAATGGCGATTGCGATCGGGCCAGTGTATATGAAAAAAAAAGGACGGGCATGGCCCGTCCTTTCTTAACGCATGAATTGCGTCTTGGTTTAGATCGAGTAGTACATGTCGTACTCGACCGGATGCGTCGTCATCCGGAACTTGGTGACCTCTTCCATCTTCAGTTCGATGTAGGCATCGATGAAGTCGTTGGAGAACACGCCACCGCGGGTCAGGAACTCGCGATCCTTGTCCAGGTAGTCCAGCGCCTGATCCAGCGACGAGCAGACGGTCGGGATCTTCGCATCCTCTTCTGGCGGCAGGTCGTACAGGTTCTTGTCGGCGGGCTCGCCCGGGTGGATCTTGTTCTGGATGCCGTCGAGGCCGGCCATCATCATGGCGGTGAAGCCCAGATACGGGTTGCAGGTCGGATCCGGGAAACGGACCTCGATGCGGCGGGCCTTGTCGCTATGCACGAACGGGATGCGGATCGAGGCGGAACGATTGCGGGCAGAGTAGGCCAGCTTGACCGGCGCTTCGAAACCGGGCACCAGGCGCTTGTAGCTGTTGGTGCCTGGGTTGGTGATGGCGTTCAGCGCGCGGGCGTGCTTGATGATGCCACCGATGTAATACAGCGCGAACTCGGACAGGCCGGCGTAGCCGTTGCCGGCGAACAGGTTCTTGCCGTCCTTCCAGATCGACTGGTGCACGTGCATGCCGGAACCGTTGTCGCCGACGATGGGCTTCGGCATGAAGGTCGCGGTCTTGCCGTACGAATGCGCGACGTTATGCACGATGTATTTCAGCACCTGGGTCTGGTCGGCACGGCGCACCAGGGTGTTGAACAGGGTACCGATCTCGCACTGGCCGGCGGTGGCGACTTCGTGGTGGTGCACCTCGACGGGGACGCCGCAGGACTCCAGCGCCAGACACATGGCGGCGCGGATATCGTTCAGGCTGTCGACCGGCGGCACGGGGAAGTAGCCGCCCTTGACGGTCGGACGGTGGCCGGTGTTGCCACCCTCGAACTTCTCGCTGGACGCCCAGGCGGCCTCTTCCGAGAACACTTTGCAGTAGGAGCCGGACATGTCCACCTTCCACTCCACGGAGTCGAAGATGAAGAACTCGGGCTCGGGGCCGAAGTAGGCGGCATCGCCCACGCCGGAACTCTTCAGGTAGGCCTCGGCGCGCTTGGCGATGGAACGCGGATCGCGATCATAGCCCTTGCCGTCGGCTGGTTCGACCACGTCGCAGGACAGCACCAGCGTGGTCTCGTCCATGAAGGGATCGATGTAGGCAGTGGCGGCATCGGGCATTAGCTGCATGTCGGAAGCCTGGATGCCCTTCCAGCCGGCGATGGAGGAACCGTCGAAGGCGTGGCCATCTTCGAACTTGTCCATGCTGAAGGCGGAGACCGGCACGCCGACGTGCTGCTCCTTGCCACGTGTGTCGGTGAAGCGGAAGTCTACGAATTTGACTTCTTGCTCCTGAACCATCTTCATTACATCTTGCGGCGTCATACGAGGCTCTCCTAAATCGGTGGAAATCAGTGGTAGGAAACGTGAAACTCAGTCGCGCGAAAATCTAGCAGCTACCGTGCCAAAGACTTTCGGGGAATAGGTGATTGTGCCACAACGAGTTTGCCGGAGCGAGGCCAAGCGATGCGCACTTGAATGGTGCCCTATTACCTGAATTTCGCACTATCTTGGTGCAATAGTGCAATTCAGGCTGACGGTCCGGAAATAAGGATCATGGCGCAGCCGCTCCATCAATCGCTGTTCGAGCCCGGCAATCCGTGCTTGATCGAACGCCACCGCCGTCGGCAGGAAAATCTCCGCTTCCACCCGCTGCCCAAGATAGTGCAATTGAACCTTTTCGAATTCCGGCGCGGATTCCTCGCCCAAGAGCTTGCGCAAGTGCAGAAGAAGCGCTTCTCGTTCCGGCAGTTGCGCTGCCGCTGTGGCGCTGAAATCGTCCTCCGGGTCAACGTGCACCAGCATGTCGATGACGTCCTCGTGGGCCGCGAGTACCCGCTTGCGAACTTCCTCGCCGATGCGATGGCCTTCGGAAACGCTGACATGACCGTCCACCTGGATGTGCGCATCGATGAGGGTCTTTTGCGCCATGCGTCGCGTCCGCAATTCGTGAAGACCGAACACGCCGGATGTCGCCCGTACCGTGTCGCGAATTGCCGCCACCTCCTCGTCGGAGACTCCCTCGTCCATCAGCTCGCGCAGGGCATCCCACGAGAACGTCGTGCCCATGCGCAGGATCATGAAGCCGACGATCACTGCCGCCACCGGGTCGAGAAAGCGAAAGCCCATGAGGCTGCCGGCAATGCCCACCGTCACCACCAGCGACGACGCGGCATCCGAACGGGCGTGCCAGGCGTTGGCGATCAGCATCGGTGAGCGCAGCTTTTCGCCGATACGCAGCATGTATCTGAACAGGCCTTCCTTCGCCGCCAGCGTGGCGGCCGCCACCCACAGCGCGACGAAGCCGACTGGCGGTAGGTCCTGCAAATGCTGGATGCGGCCCGCAGCCGCCCAGAGAATGCCGCCGCCGGTGGCTACCAGCAGCAGACCGAGGCCAAAGGACGCCACCGTTTCGACGCGGTGGTGGCCGTATGGATGGCCGGCGTCGGCCGGATGCCGACTGTGGAAATTGGCGACCAGCACCATGAAATCGGCCACGAGGTCTGACAGCGAATGAAAGCCGTCGGCCACCAGGCTCTGGGCATGGGCGAGCATGCCGACGCCTATTTGCGTCACCGTCAGGGCCAGGTTCACTGCCACGCTGACCCACGTCACCGTGCGGCCTTCGCGGTAGCGCCGGTCGTCGATAGGCGCCCGTGTCGAGACGGGCAATTCTTCGCTGCTCATAGGCAAATTGTACCGACGACGTCCGGCCACGGCCTGCTAAAATTTACTTACTCAGAGTTCGGCGCCCCCGGTTGGCGTCAGTTCAGGCTCATGTCATGCAGACCGCCACTATAACCTTCGACAAGTTCAACGCGCTCGCCGACAGCGACGCGCAGGAACGCATCCGCGCTGCCCGCGCGCGGCTGGGCAAGCGCGCCGTCATCCTCTGCCACCACTATCAGCGCGCCGACGTATTCAAGCATGCCGACCTGACCGGCGACTCGCTGAAGCTGTCGAGGCTGGCCTCGCAATCCGATGCCGAGTTCATCGTCTTCTGCGGCGTGCACTTCATGGCCGAGGTAGCGGACATCCTCTCGCGCCCCGAGCAGATTTCCATCCTGCCGGACCTCGCCGCCGGCTGCTCGATGGCCGACATGGCCAACCTGGCCAAGGTGGAGCGCGCCTGGCGCGAACTCTCGTCCGTGCTCGACCCCGACGAGCAGATCACCCCTGTCACCTACATCAACTCCGCCGCCGACCTTAAAGCGTTCTGCGGTGAGCACGGCGGCATCGTCTGTACTTCCAGTAACGCACCGAAGATTCTCGACTGGTCGTTCCGCCAGCGTCCCAAAGTGCTGTTCTTCCCCGACCAGCATCTCGGCCGCTGGAGCGGCCACAAGATGGGCATTCCCATGGACGAGATGGTGATCTGGAATCCCGACCTGGCAATGGGCGGCCTGACCCCCGAACAGATCGGGAAGGCGAGAATCATCCTGTGGCACGGCTACTGTTCCGTGCACCAGATGTTTCAGCCAGCCCAGATCGTCCGTTTCCGTCAGCAATATCCCGACGGATTCGTCATTTCCCACCCCGAGTGCTCCTTCGAAGTCTGTCAGGGTTCGGATTACGTCGGCTCGACGGAAACCATCATCAGGACGGTGAAAGAGTCAGCCCCGGGAACACGCTGGCTGGTCGGCACCGAACTCAATCTGGTCGAACGTCTCGCCGAGGAGGTAAAGCACGAAGGCAAGATCGTCCAGTTCATGGCCACGACCATCTGCATGTGCTCGACCATGCAGCGTATCGACCCGCAACATCTGGCCTGGACGCTGGAGAATCTGGCCGCCGGCAACGTGGTCAACCGCATATTGGTGCCGGCCCACGAGGCCGCCCCGGCCAAGGTTGCCCTGGAAAGGATGCTGGCAGCGTCCTGAGCCAGGCGATGAACCCGACCCTGCAAATCGCGACCTACAACATCCACAAGGGTTTCTCGCAGTTCAATCGTCGCATGGTGGTACACGACCTGCGCGAGCGGCTACGGGCACTTGATCCGGACATCGTTTTCCTGCAGGAAGTCCAGGGACTGCACCTCGGCCATGCCGAGCGTCACGACGCCTGGCCCGAGGAGCCGCAGCACGAGTTCCTGGCAGCCGACGTCTGGCACAGCGCCGCCTATGGCCGCAACGTCGTCTACGATCACGGTCATCACGGCAATGCCATCCTGTCGCGTTTTCCGATCATTGCCCAGCACAACCAGGACGTCACGCATCTGCGCTTCGAGCGGCGCGGCCTGCTC
Organism: Rhodocyclaceae bacterium; assembly: GCA_035654135.1. Lineage (GTDB taxonomy): Bacteria > Pseudomonadota > Gammaproteobacteria > Burkholderiales > Rhodocyclaceae > Fen-999. The sequence continues at coordinate 25,839 of DASRXN010000043.1, forward strand.
CATTGCGCCATCGAGGCGCCCGGACTTAGTCATCCCCTGCATTGCGTCTGCGTGCATCTGTCGCTGTTCGGTCGTTCGCGACGCCGGCAGATGGACGCCCTGGCCACCCGGCTGGAGGCCATCGTACCTGCCGATGCGCCATTGATCATCGCCGGTGATTTCAACGACTGGCGCAATCGCGCTCACGATCTGCTGGCGGAGCGACTGGGACTGACGGAAGTATTTACCGGTATCGTCGGCCAGCCGCCGAAGAGCTTCCCCAGCGCCGTGCCGGTATTGCGCCTCGACCGCATCTACATGCGCGGCTTCAACATCGAACGCACCGAAGTTCATTTCGGCACCCCGTGGTCGCATATCTCCGACCACGCGGCGCTCTCTGCCCATCTGCTGCCGCTGCCGCCCAACGGCCAATGAAGGCGACGTTCGTCGGGGGCAACCGCATCACCCTGCTGGAAAACGGCAGCGACTACTTCCCGGCGCTGATTGCCGCCATCGATCGTGCCGCCTCCGAGATCCATCTGGAAAGCTACATTTTCGCCGACGATGCCACTGGCCGCGCCGTGGCCTCCGCCCTCGCCCGCGCGGCGCAGCGCGGTGTCGTCACGCGCGTATTGGTTGACGGCTTCGGCGCGCCCGACTTCCTGGCCACGCTAGGTCGCGATCTGATCGCACAAGCTGCCGAGGTGCAGATATATCGGCCCGAGGTGGCGCGCCTGCGGCTGCGCCGCCACCGTCTGCGCCGACTGCACCGCAAGCTGGCCGTCATCGACCGGCGCATCGCCTTCATCGGCGGCATCAATGTCATCGACGACATGGACGCGCCACACCAGATGCCACCGCGCTTCGACTACGCCGTGGCGATCGAAGGGCCGCTGCTGGAACCCATCCATCGCGCCGCCCGCCATCTCTGGCATCTGGTGCGCTGGGCCAGCTTCCGTCATCGTGTGCCGGAAGTCGCAGTCGTATCGGCATTGCCACCTCCTTGCGGCGACATGGAAGCGGCTTTTGTGCTGCGCGACAACCTGCGTCATCGTCGCGACATCGAGGAAGCCTACCTCGACGCCATCGAGGCAGCACGTAGCGAGGTCGTGCTGGCCAACGCCTACTTCCTGCCCGGCCGGCGCTTCCGTCACGCCCTCATGGCTGCCGCAGCACGCGGCGTCCGGGTCGTGGTGCTGCTACAGGGCCGGGTCGAATACGTGCTGCTGCACTACGCGACCCAGGCACTTTATGGCAGCCTGATCGGAGCCGGCATCAGCGTCGTCGAATACCGGCTCAGCTTCCTGCACGCCAAGGTGGCCGTAATCGATGGCCATTGGGCCACGGTCGGCTCGTCGAACATCGATCCCTTCAGCCTGTTGCTGGCGCGGGAAGCGAACGTGGTGGTCCGGGACGCCGGCTTCGCCCGCACGCTCCGGCACAGCCTGGAGCAGGCGATCTCGCAGGGCAGTACCCCCATCGAGGCCGCCGACCTCAAGAAGCGGTCACTGTTCCTGCGCGCCGCCAGCTGGCTGGCCTACAGTGTCGTGCGCCTGGCGGTCGGCATTGCCGGCTATGGCGGCCGGCGCGAATACCGCGGCTGACGCAGGCAGGGTCCGCGCTCGCGGCACCTTGGCGATGTCCCAATTGGCAATCGCCCAAGCCCAAAAGTCAGCCATGGTGGAACGCCGAAGATCCGGCGGCGGTCGCTGGCCGAGAAAGGTCAGCGCATCGAACATTGCCGGCACTGGTTCAGCGCTATCGATCGCCACTGCCCGCGTCTGCTTCGACAGTTTTTCCCCAACCGCATTCACTGCTACCGGCAGATGCGCATAGGCGGGTGTCGGCAGCCCGAGGCGCCGCTGCAGGAATATCTGCCGCGGCGTCGAGTCGAGCAGGTCCGCACCTCGCACCACGTGGCTGACACCTAGATCGGTGTCATCGACCACCACGGCCAGTTGATACGCGAAGTGGCCGTCGGCCCGCAGCAGGACGAAGTCGCCGATTTCCTGCGCCAGATGCTGGCAGTACCGGCCCTGAATTTCATCGTCGAAACAGACCGGCGTCTCATCGACGCGCAGTCGCCAGGCTCTGGGCAGCGTCCCCACCGGTAATCCGCTCCGGCAGGTGCCCGGATAAATCGGTGCGCCGTCGGGAGCCAGAGTGGAATCGGCCAGTTCCCGGCGTGTACAGGCACAGGGATAAACGTGGCCGGCCCGCTTCAGTTCTTCCAGGATTTCGCGATAGCGGTCCTTGCGCCGGCTTTGCACCATGACCGGCCCATCCCATTCGAAGCCACAGGCCACCAGCGCACGCAGGATGTCGTCGGCCGCACTGGAGGAACAGCGCGGCTCATCGATGTCCTCCATGCGCAGCAGCCAGCGCCCACCCCTTGCGCGGGCATCCACACAGCTGCCCAGCGCGGCAACCAGCGAACCGAAATGCAACGGCCCCGTCGGACTGGGAGCAAAGCGGCCGACGTATTCTTTCTCTGTCATCATCGGCACGATTGATAGCACGCTGGCGCCGAAAGAGGTAGCATCAGTGTTTTCTAATAAACCAACAGAGGACTCGCCATGGCCACCGTCGACCTGACCACCGACAACTTCAAGGATGTGGTCGCCAACAACGATATTCTGATCATCGATTTCTGGGCACCCTGGTGCGCGCCCTGCCGCTCCTTTGCACCCACCTTCGAAGCGGCCTCGGAGCAGCACGCCGACATCGTCTTCGCCAAGGTGAACACCGAAGAACAGCAAGAACTAGCAGGCGCCTTCAACATCCGCTCGATTCCGACCCTGATGGTGTTCCGCGAGCAGGTCATCGTCTACGCCGATGCCGGCGCCCTGCCGGCTGCCGGCCTGCAACAGCTGGTGGATGGTGTGCGCGGCCTGAACATGGATCAGGTACGCGCCGAGATCGAGGCACAGGGCGAATAGGCCCCGACGGCCGGAGATTCTTCAGGCGAGAAAACTCTCCGGCATCTGCACCGCCACGACCTCGCCCCGCGCGGTGGCGACGTCGTTTGCATAAAGGGTGGTTTCGACAATCACCTTGCGCCCACGTATTTCCTTCACCCTGCCCCGCAACACCAGTTCGACTCCCATCGGCGTCGGCTTCAGATAGTCGACATGGAGTGAGCCTGTTACGAAGCGGAAGGGTGGCGCGCTGTCCATAGCGCGGCCCTCGGCGCGATACATGGCCGCAGCGGCAGTGCCGGTCGAATGGCAATCGATCAGGGAAGCCAGCAGGCCACCATAGACGAAGCCTGGAATCGCTATATGAAACGGCTCCGGCGTGTAGCGGGTGACTGACTCATCACCTTCCCAATGCGTCTTGATGCGGTGGCCGTCGGCATTCATGCGGCCACAGCCGTAGCAGTGGGCGAGATTCTCCGGGTAGTAATCCTGGAAGGCTTTTCCGGTGGTCATGTGTCCTCGTCCTTGCGTCGAATGCTACTTAGCGCCCGCCATGCCGTCTTGTAGGTCACGCCACCGGGCAGGCAATACTGCGGCGGCCTCGTGAGTTGCGGATTGCGCCAGGCGGCGACGAACCAGAACAACAGAGCGTGAATCGCACCGCCCGCGGCGAATACGATCGCAAACACGATGAGGTTGGCCGCGTCGGTCTTAAGAAAAGTCAGTGCGTACAACACGCCGCCCAGGCTGCCCCCGACGACGAACCGCCATGGCTGCCACCAGCCCAGGCAGCGAAAGAGGAAGAAGGCCGGAATGCCTAGGCCGAGCACGCCCACAGAAGTAGCGCTACCCACTCGCAACGCGCCACCCCAGGCATCAGGGATGCCCGACAACAGAATGAACAGCGGAAACGCAAACACCGCCACGGCGAAGGCCAGGGCGACGCGGCCCATGTCAGTGAATCTGGTCTGTAACTACGTCCCGAGCCTCGCTGACAAGGGACTCGACTCCCCTGCCGTCCAGTCCCAGCAGGCTCTGACAAACCGCACCGAGCTTTTCCCATTCATGGGTCATGCTCAGTCCACTGATTCGCTGCACCAGGTACTCGGCCAGTTGCGACAGAGCCACCATCCGCGTACTGGCGGCGGGTAGCCCCTCGCCCGCGCCAAGCGTAATCACGTCGTGGTGATGGCGAATGGCAGTGCTGATCTCTTCCGGCAGCCACCAGCTACGTGCCATCACGCTACCGACGAGCGCATGACTGGTCGGACAACGAGCCTCCTCGACGGCGGTAAACGGCCGCTCGGCATCGCCGTTGGCCTCCCGCAAGATGACTACATAGTCGGGAAATTTCTTCAGGAGAATCGGTATGCCGCAGTCGCGGAACAGGCCGAAGGTGTAGGCATCGTCGGATCGCACGTTATCCTGGATGCCGAGTTGCTTCACCAGCCAGCCTGACGTGCGGGCAACGCGCGCCGAGGCATCCCAGAATCGCTCCATGGCCGGCAGGGCGACAAAAATCTGCCGAAGAATCAGCCCGGCCACCGCATTGGCGGTGATGTCCAGGCCCAGCATGATCAAAGCCTGCGCTACTGTCCTGGCGCGCGTCTGAAAGCCGAAGTAGGGAGAATTGGCCGTCTTCAGCAAGCCGGCGGCAAGACTGACATCGGCACTGATCAGGTCGGCCAGATGGCGGAAGTCCGGCTCGGGCTTGCGCATCTCGGCACCGATGCGGTCCAGTATCACCGGCCGCGGGGGGATGCCGATATCCCGCAATGAATCCTCGAGCACGGTTTCCGTCAACGTCCCGGCACTGTGGTCCCGAACCATCTCTCCGACGTTGTCGTTCATCAATTGCCCTCTTAGCCAATTGTAGAGATGCTGCCCCGATTAGTTGGCAATTTCAAGTGCCTGCAACCGGTTTTTCAACAAATTTCACAGAGTCTTCTTTCCTGTGGTCGTTGGATGTTGCATTGAACCCTTTATACGAAAGCACGACGTATCGAAAGTTTGAGCTAGATCAAACGGATGGAAATTCTCCCGCGACACACTTCCGATCGCAGCCCACTGCTTGTTGCGCGCAATTCGTGAGTCGCCACCGAGGAATCCTGTCCCATGCGTCTGCTGTCGATTGCCATATCGATTCTGTGTGCCCTGATCGTCACGCCGGTTGCCAACGCCGCCGCGACGAGGGTGCCGGACGACAGTCGCAACAGCAGTCTGCATATTCAGATCGAAGGCGGTGGCTGGGGAAGCGTCAGCACAGAGCAAATCGAAACCGTCCTCCAGTCCGTCGCCAACGAGTTGTTGGCCCAGGTTCCCAATCGATTCTCGGCCACGATCATCGTTACCCACACCGACAGCAACCCCATCGCCTTGTATGACCGCGGACCAGCCGGTGAATATCTGGTGCGTCTCCACGCCAGCGACGAACGCTGGCATTTGTATGTGTTCGAGTTCGCCCATGAGTTCTGCCACCTGCTGTCGAATTATGACGAGAATGTCAGCGACGACGTCCGCCGGAAAAACCAGTGGTTCGAGGAGACCCTGTGCGAAACTGCATCGCTCTACGCGCTGGAGCGTCTGGCATCGACTTGGGAACGTTCGCCATCCCACGCCGGGCTGGCGGAGCACGCTGGCAAGCTGGGTCGTTTTTTCAACTTGCTGATCAGCGAGGAGCATCGGCATCTCCCGCCGCAAGTCCAACCAGCTGGATGGGTCAGCGACAACGAAGATAATTTGCGCCGCGATCCTTACCAGCGCGAGAAGAATGACCTTGTTGCCAAGCTGTTGCTACCCCTCTTCGAACGCAGCCCGAAGAGTTGGGGTGCGCTGCCTTACATGAACCTCGATCGAGAGGACGCAAGTGCGTCCCTGACCGAATACCTTCAGCGCTGGCACCAACGGGTACCCCTTGAGCACAAAGCCTTCGTCGCCGACGTCATGACATTGCTCGGCGTCGGAGCTGCTTCACCTGTGACGGCAACCCTTAATCCTGAAGCGGCTGGCCAACAGGTGTTGATGGTCGCCGGCCAGTCAAGTCCCACCGAACGCTAACGCCCAGCAACAGTCCGATACCCGCGTTAACAGAAACGATATCCCGACTAAAATAGTCGGGAACCATTTCCGACTCGACCGGACTAACCATTGTCCATACGTGCGTTCAGTCGCATTCCAGCGGCACCTGACCAACTGCCTGCAAAGAATCGTAAAGGGGGGTGTCACGTAGCGACATGCATCCGTGGATGAATGCCGGCTGGCGCCGTGACGGTCGCAGATGCACTTGGTAAGTAATTTTCTCTTGCGTATGCGTCCGGATCGCCGGTCCCAGCGGCGAACCTGTACCACCAATAACTCGGTGGCAGCAACCCAAGGAGAGCAATCATGAGAAACAAGACCACGGCAAAGTTCGGTTACAGCCTCGCGGTATCCATCTTGACCGCCATCGGCACCATTGGTGCGGCACAAGCCGGTTGGACGGACACCCCTGGAGAACAGGGAATCATGGCACCCGGCTATTTCAGCAACTTCGGCAACACCGGGAAATCGCCTGTGTTCGACAAAAGCCAGTACAACAGGGTCAATCTCGGGTCGCTGAGCGCGGAGATTTATGCCCTCAAGCCGGGCGCGCAGGGGCCGATGCGTGATGAAAATAGCGAAATGATCGCCAAGCAGTGGCGCGATATCGAAGGTCGCCTTGGCCCGGTCGGTGGCCGCAACACTCCATAGGGGCCATTAGCAAGTTGCCCCAAGGGCTGGATATGTACGGGAAAGGCCGCCATTGAGCGGCCTTTCTCTTAGACGTTAAACAGAAAATTCATGACATCGCCATCCTTGACGATGTATTCCTTGCCTTCCGAGCGCATCTTGCCGGCCTCCTTGGCGCCCGCTTCGCCCTTGCAGGCGATGAAGTCCTCATAGGCGATGGTCTGGGCGCGGATGAAGCCGCGCTCGAAGTCGGTATGGATCACGCCTGCCGCCTGGGGCGCGGTATCGCCGACGTGGATGGTCCAGGCACGCACCTCCTTCACACCGGCGGTGAAATAGGTCTGCAAGCCCAACAGCTTGAAGGCAACGTGAATGAGGCGGTCGAGGCCAGGCTCTTCCATGCCCATGTCGGCGAGGAAGACCTTTTTTTCCTCGTCTTCGAGTTCGGCGATTTCCGATTCCAGCGCAGCGCAGATCGTCACCACCGGCGAGTTTTCCTTGGCCGCGTAAGCCTCTACTGTCGCGAGCAGCGGGTTGTTCTTGAAGCCGCCCTCCGCAACGTTGGCGGCATAGAGCGTTGGCTTCGCGGTGATCAGGCAGAAGGGCTTGATGGCGAACCACTCCTCCTTCGACAATTCGAGCGCTCTTACCGGCTTGCCCTGGTCGAGTTGGGTCTGCGCCTTTTGCAGCACATCGACGATGCGCTTCGCTTCCTTGTCGCCGCCCGACTTGGCCTGCTTGACATAGCGGGCCAGTGCCTTTTCCACCGTCGCGAGATCCGCCAGCGCCAGCTCGGTCTCGATGGTTTCGATATCCGAGATCGGGTTCACCTTGCCCGCCACATGCACGACGTTGTCGTTCTCGAAACAGCGCACCACATGGACGACGGCGTCGGTTTCGCGGATATTGGCCAGGAACTGGTTGCCCAAGCCTTCGCCCTTGGAAGCGCCCGCCACCAGGCCGGCAATATCGACGAACTCGACGATGGCCCGCTGCACCCGCTGCGGCTTGACGATGACCGAAAGCGCCTCAATACGGGGGTCCGGCACTTCGACGATACCGACGTTCGGCTCGATGGTGCAGAACGGATAGTTGGCCGCTTCGATGCCGGCTTTGGTCAGGGCATTGAACAGGGTGGACTTGCCGACGTTGGGCAGGCCGACGATGCCGCATTTGAGGCTCATGAGTCTTCCTTTTTGGGGGCAGGCTTGGTATTGATCTTCTGCGTCGCCGCGTTGAAATCGGCCTTTGCGAGTTGCGGCCAGGCCAGCAGCGCACGGTCAATGGCAGCGTCGATCTCCTCGCCCTCTTCCTTGCGGGGCGGTTTCAACACGTAATTGACCACGTCATTGCGGTCGCCCGGATGGCCGATGCCGACCCGCAACCGCCAGTAGTCCTGCGTGCCCAGGTGCGAAGTCATGCTCTTGAGGCCGTTGTGGCCGCCGAGGCCGCCGCCATAACGCAGTTGCAGCCTGCCGGGCGGCAGGTCGAGCTCGTCGTGCACCACCAGCATCTCGGCCGGCGCGATCCGGTAGAAATGCGCCAGGGCCTGCACGGCGCGGCCGGAATCGTTCATGTAGGTTGCCGGCATCAGCAGCCAGATACCGGCATCGCGGGCATTGGCCACCCAGCCGTGGTAGCGCGGCTCCCTGGCGAAACTTACGCCAAGATCGCGCGCCAGGCGCTCACAAAACCAAAACCCGGCGTTGTGCCGGGTTTCAGCGTAGTCGGCCCCGGGGTTGCCGAGGCCGATGACGAGGCGCAGTGCAGCCTGAGTCACATTATCACTTCTTCTCGGGCGCCTTCTCGGCCGGCTTCTTCTCGGTCGTGATCTGGGTTTCGGCAGGCGTCTCGGCAACTTCTTCGGCCGCGGCACCGCCACCACGGACCACTACGGTCGCCACCACGGGATCGCCCTCGCGGTGATGCACGAGTTCGACGCCGGCCGGCAGCGTGAGGCCTGACACGTGAATGGAGTGGCCGACATCCAAATCCTTCAGGTCGACCTCAATGAAGCTGGGCAGATCGGCAGGCAAGCAACGCACATCCACTTCGGTCGTCACATGCTGGACCATGCCGCCCGAGAGCTTGACGCCCGGCGCGACATCGGCATTGACGAAGTGCAGCGGCACTTTCTGGTGGATCTTGTGCGTCGCGTCGATGCGCTGGAAATCCACGTGCAGGATCAGCTGACGGAACGGGTGGCGCTGAACATCGCGCAACAGGCACATCTGCTTCGTGCCATCGAGATCCATGTTCAGCACTGAGGAGTAGAAAGCCTCCTTGCGCAGATGCTGCCAGAGATCGTTGTGATCCAGTTCGATGGCTTGCGGCTGGGGTTCGCCGCCGTAGATGATGCCAGGAACGCGGCCGGCGCGACGCAGGCGGCGGCTCGCACCCGTGCCCTGTACTTCGCGCTTGGTGGCTTTGACTTCGATTTGCATGGTATTGCTCCAAATGAACTGCCCGCGACCAGGCAGTGGGTTGAGAAACTAGAAATTCATTCCATGAACAGCGACGATACCGACTCCTCGTTGCTGATGCGCAGCATGGTCTCGGCCAGCAGCCCGGAAATCGAGACCACCCGCATGCGGCTGCACGCCCTGGCATCGTCCCGCAGCGGAATGGTGTCGGTGACGACCAGTTCGTCCAGTTCCGATTCCTCGATGCGGGCGATGGCGCTGCCGGAGAGGACCGGGTGGGTGCAATAGGCGACGACACGCTTGGCGCCGTGCTCCTTGAGGGCATGGGCGGCCTTGCACAGGGTGCCGGCGGTATCGACCATGTCGTCCATGATCACGCAACTGCGGCCCTCTACGTCGCCGATGATATGCATCACCTCGGATACGTTGGCCTTCGGCCGGCGCTTGTCGATGATGGCCAGATCCGCTTCCAGCCGCTTGGCGGCAGCCCGTGCGCGCAGCACGCCGCCAACGTCGGGCGAGACCACCATCAGGCCCTCATGACGCTGGCGCCAGATGTCGCCGAGCAGGATCGGCGTCGAATAGATGTTGTCGACCGGAATGTCGAAGAAGCCCTGGATCTGGTCGGCGTGGAGGTCGACAGTCAGTACTCGCTGCACGCCGACCGCCTGCAGCATGTTGGCCACCACCTTGGCGGCGATAGGCACGCGGGCGCTGCGCGGCCGGCGATCCTGCCGGGCGTAGCCGAAATAGGGGATGGCGGCCGTGATGCGTCCGGCCGAGGAACGCTTGAGGGCGTCGGCCAGGATGATCAGCTCCATCAGGTTGTCGTTGGTCGGCGCGCAGGTCGGCTGGAGGATGAAGACATCCTTGCCGCGCACGTTTTCCAGCAGCTCGACACTGGTTTCGCCGTCCGAAAAGCGGCCGACGGTGGCACGGCCCAGGGAAATGTTCAGGCGTTTGACGACATCGGCAGCCAACTTGGGGTTGGCGTTGCCGGTAAAAACCATCATGCTGTCGTAGGCCATGACCGCGTCCGTGCAAAAGAGACGGGCAGACTGTCAGTCTGCCCGGGGAGAACCTTGGCTGGGGAGGAAGGATTCGAACCTTCGCATGCCGGAATCAAAATCCGGTGCCTTAACCAGCTTGGCGACTCCCCAATCACGACGCAACCCGGGTAGGGGGCGCCGAAAGGACGCGCATTGTGCTGTTTTTGCGGCGCAATGTCAATTGCGCATGGCGGTCAAAATAGGGTGCGAATCAAGGCCGCGCGCCACGAATCCAGCCATATCCGCCGGCAGTTCCGCATGCATGGTCCGGGCCTCGGCTTCGGTCGTGAATTCGGCTAAGCAACAGGCACCGGAACCGCTCATCCGGGCAGGCCCGCGGCGGCGCAGCCAGTCTAGATGGCGGGCCACTTCCGGGTAGAGGCGGCAGGCCACGGGTTCCAGGTCGTTGCCGCCCATCCCCGGCTTCCAGTCGCCGGGAACGATGGCGGGCGTATCCCGGCGCAGGTCCGGCGCCTTGAATATCTCCGCCGTCGGCACGGCGACTCTGGGCACGGTGACGAGATACCAGGCCGGCGGCAGCTCGACATCGGTGAAGCGCTCGCCCACACCCTCGGCAAAGCAGTTCCGGCCGTGTATGAACACCGGTACATCGGCGCCAAGAGTCAAGCCGAGGCGCTGTAGTTCAGCGGACGAAAGGCCGCAGCCCCAGAGCCGGTTGAGTGCCATCAGCGTCGTGGCGGCGTCCGAACTGCCACCGCCGAGGCCGCCGCCAAGCGGCAGTCGCTTGGTGATCGTCAACGTGGCGCCCGCGCGCTTCCCGGCCGCATCCCGCAGCAGCCGGGCAGCCCGCACGGTGAGGTTCGACTCCGGCGGCACGCCGGGCAGCGGCGTGCCCAGCACGATTTCGCCGTCGTCCCGCGGCGAGAAACGCAATTCGTCGCCGTAATCGAGGAAACGAAACACCGTCTGCAGCAGATGGTAGCCGTCGGCGCGGCGGCCGACCACGTGCAGGAACAGGTTGATCTTGGCCGGCGCCGGCCAGGCGGAATGCCAGTCCGTCATCTGGCCCGGCTCCATTCGTTGATCTTCAGCCGCACTTCGATATCGTCCCGCCGTGCTTCCATCGAGGTCGGCAAGGCATCCGCAGCCTCGCTCTGGTAATCGAGATATTCGACCCGCCAGCCGGAAGCTGCCGGCGGCGCGTGGCCGGTAAGCCACTTTGGCATATCACCCAGCGGCAACCGGATGCCAAATGTCTGCTCCGAGAGACCCTCCCAGTCGGAAGCGGCATACTCCTTCCGGTCGGCCGTCAGTAGCCGGGCGCCACTGGCATCGCGGCTTAATTCGGCCATGCCCTGGCCGAGCGGCGTGGTAAGCAGGATCTCGTCGCCGGCCTTGTCGTGACGCCAGACGATGTTGGCGTAGTGCCATGACTGACTTTGCCGCACGGCAATACGGCCGTCGAACTCGAACTCGGTCAGGGTCGGTGGCGTGCGAACCACGGTGCCGCCCGACGGCAGGCCCGCGCAAGCCGCCAACACGAGCGCGCACAGGATGGCGGCAATGCGCTTCAGTGTTTTCAGGGCTTGAACTTCTTGACGGTGCCGACCAGCATTTCGTTGCCGGGATTGGCCTTCATGGCGTCATTCCAGGTCTTCGTGGCCTCGTCCCGGCGGCCGAGCGTCCAGAGCACCTCGCCCAGGTGGGCGGCGATTTCCGGATCGGCACGCAGCGTGAAGGCCTTCTTCAGGACATCGAGCGCGCCGTTGGCGTCGCCACGCCGGAACAGCACCCAGCCTTTGCTGTCGAGGATAAAAGGATCCTCGGGCGCCAGTTGCAGGGCCTTGTCGATCAACTGCTGCGCCTCATCCAGTCGCTCGTTGCGGTCGGCCAACGAGTAGCCGAGCGCGTTGTAGGCATGGGCGTGATCGGGCTTGAGTTCGATCAGCCGGCGCAGGTGTCGCTCGACAACCTCTGTCTTGCCGATCTTCTCTGCCTGCAGCGCCGCCTCGTAAAGCAGGTCCGGCTGCTCCGGGTGGCTCGCCAGGCCGTCGGCCAGCACCGCATAGGCATCGTCGTTACGACCGGCCTCCCGCAACAGCTGCGACTCGGCAATCAGGAGTTGTCCGCGCTCGGCCGGATTGGCCGCCGCGGTTTCCTGCAGGGCCTGACGCGCTTCCGGCAGTTTCTGCTGCCGCACAAGCACCTGGGCGATGCGCATCCGCGCCGGCAGGTACTGATTGCTCGACGTTACCTGGCCGTACCATTTGATCGCCTCATCCCATTGCTTGCGGTCTTCGGCGATCTGTCCCAGATAGACGCGGACGCTGTTGATCTCGGCATAATCGGTCTCGGCCAGGCGCTTGAACTGCTTTTCCGCTTCGTCGAGATCGTTCAGCTGCAACGAAAGCACACCGACGGCGTAAAGAACATCGCTATTGCCTGGATTGTTCGTCAGCAAAGTCTGGAATTCTGCCCGCGCATCGGCGTAGCGCTTTTCCGCCACCAGGCTGCGGGCATAGCCGAGACGAGCGTCGTGCGCCTTGGGGTTAGCCGAAACGAACTGGCCAAGGAATTTCGCCGCCTCCGCGGTATCGGCAGTCAACTGGGCACGCACTATGGCCGCTTGCTCCCACTCGGGCCGCAGAACCAGCGCCCGATCGAGTTCCTTCACGGCCAATGCCGCATCGCGGGCGTTATGGGCCGCCTGAGCGCGGGCGAAGTGAGCCTCGGCGACGCCCAGGTAGGGCTCGGTCACCTTGTTCACCAGTTGCTGCGCGGCAACCTTGTCCGGATGTCGGGCCAGAATCCGGTTGACCTGCATCAGCAGGTCGCCGACATTCTTGCCGGCCGCCGCCAGGTCGCGAGACAGTTGAGCCGACAATTCTTCGTCGCGGTTGGAAACCGCCAGCAGACTCGTCACCATCTGCCGGGCTTCCGGCGATTCCGGCTCGATTTCCGACCATAGCCTGGCTGCTTCCAGAGCGTTGTCGTAGCGCCGGGCAAACAGGGAAATTTCTGCTGCGCGGCGCGCGACGCGCGGGTCGCGCGTGCTCCGCGCCAGATCGATATAGGCTTCCGAAGAGAGCGCGATCTGACCGCGGGTCCCGGCAATTTCAGCCAGCAGGAACTGGTAGAACATCTGCGGAGTCAGATCCTGCTTCGGCAGGTTGCTCACCGGCGCCTGCTCGGAGGCCGGATTGGCGCCGGCGACTTCACCCACGCCGTCCGCGGCATGGACAGCAAGGGCAAGCGTCGCCAGCAGGGCGGGCAGCAAACGGCGTTTCATGTCGGCAATCGTCTCGAGGCTGGCGGAAAGGCCCGGCTCACATACAATAGTTGAACGATGTTAGCAGTTTCGCCTGTGGAAAGGCACTCACCGTCATGCCCGAACTGCCCGAAGTCGAGGTCACGCGCCGCGGCCTGGCGCCACGCCTGACCGGCCGCCGAGTCAGTGCCGTCGCCACCCGCGTGCCGGCATTGCGCTACCCGCTGCCGCCCGATCTGGTGTGCAAGCTTGCCGGACGTCCCCTGCTCGGCATAGGCCGGCGGGGAAAATATCTCCTGCTTGACTTCGGCAACGGCCATCTATTGATTCACCTGGGGATGTCGGGCAGCCTGCGGCTCGCGCCCAAGGAGCAACCCGTGGCAAGGCATGATCATTTGGACATTGATTTCGGCAACGAGGTTCTGCGGCTGCGCGACCCTCGCCGCTTCGGCGCCGTCCTCTGGTTGGAAGGCGATCCCGCCGAACATCCCCTGCTCGCTCATCTCGGTGTCGAACCCCTGGCGCGCGAATTCAATCCGGCAGCGTTGGCGGCCGCGTTGCGTGGCAGGCGGACGGCGATCAAGCCGGCAATCATGGACGCCGGCATCGTCGTCGGCGTCGGCAATATCTACGCCTCCGAGAGCCTCCACCGTGCCGGCATCGACCCGCGTACACCCGCCGGCCGGATTTCGCACGCCCGGCTGGCCAAGCTGGTTCCCGCCATCAAGACGACACTGCGCGCTGCCATCCGTGCAGGTGGCAGCAGCCTGCGCGACTACGTCCATTCCGACGGCGGCCTCGGCGACTTCCAGTTGCGCCACCGCGTTTACGGTCGCGCCGGCGAGCCCTGCCGCAGTTGTGGCGCCCCTATCCGCCTGCTGCGCCAGGGCAATCGCGCGACTTATTTTTGCCCTCGCTGCCAGCGCTGACGGCGCCTGATCCGCCCACTCATGACCCTTGCCCAACAATTCGACGCGTACCACCTCTGGCGGAATAATGTCACCCACCTGATCGCCCGCCTGCAGTCCTGGCTCGCCGATGGCGACCTGCTCGACAGTCAGGCCGATCAGCGCCTGCGGCGCATCCGCGGCCGCCTGACTGAAGACAAGCTGGTGGTGGCGTTCGTCGCCGAGTTCTCGCGCGGCAAATCCGAGCTGATCAACGCCCTCTTCTTTGCCGACCGCGGCGGCCGCGTGCTGCCCTCTTCGGCCGGGCGCACCACCATGTGCCCGACGGAGATCTCCTGGGAGAAGGGGCAGCTGCCGAATATCGCCCTGCTGCCCATCGAAACGCGAGCCGAAGGAGCCAGCATCGCCGAATTGCGCGGCGTGCCCGAAGCCTGGCAGAGCTTCCCGTTCGATGCCCAATTGCCAGAAAGCATCGCTGCATCGCTGCGGCGGGTCGGCGAGGTCAAGCGCATGCCGGCCGACGCCGCACAGGCACTTGGCTTCGCGGTCGGCGACGGTGCCGAGGGCAGCCTGGTCGCCGACGCCGAAGGTCTGGTGGAGATCCCGCGCTGGCGTCACGCCATGATCAGCTTTCCTCATCCGTTGCTGGAACAGGGTCTTGTCGTGCTTGATACTCCCGGCCTCAACGCCATCGGCGCCGAGCCGGAACTGACTTTGTCGTTGCTACCGAGCGCCCACGCCGTGCTGTTCATCCTTGCCGCCGACACCGGCGTAACGCAGACCGATCTCTCGATCTGGCGCGACCATGTCGGCAACGGGCCGGCGCGGCTTGTCGTGCTCAACAAAATCGACGGCCTCTGGGACGGCTTGCGGCCGAACAGTGAAATTGACGCCGAAATTGGCCGCCAGGTCGAGTCTTGCGGCCGCATCCTCGGCGTGCCCGTGAGCAGCATCTTTCCGGTCTCGGCCCAGAAGGGGCTGCTCGCCAAGATTACCGGCGATCGCGCGCTGCTGGCGAAAAGCAGGCTGCCAAGGCTGGAAGAAGCATTGGCCGAAAGGTTGCTACCTGCCAAACGGGACATCGTCGCTGGTGGCACGGCGGCCGAGGCGCTTCATCTGGCCGGGGAGGCGCGGCAACTGCTGGCCACCCGGCTGGCCGCCGCGGACGAACAAATAGGGGAGCTGACGGAATTGCGCGGCAAGAATGAAAGCGTCGTCGCACATACTGTCGGCAGGGTAAAAGGGGAGAAGGAAACCTACGAGCGCGGCCTGCGCGAGTACTACGCCGTGCGCAGCGTCTTTTCGCAGCTTTCCGAAACGCTGTTTTCCCACCTGGGCATGGAAACCCTGCGCAGCCACGCCCGCAGGGCCCGGGACACCATGCGCCAGGCACGCTTCACGCCGCAACTAGTGGCGGCCATGGGCGAACTGTTTGCCGCGGCCCGCGACAACCTCGACGCGTCGGAGCGGAACATCGTCGAGATCGCCGACATGATGCATGCGATGCACGAAAAGTTCGGCAAGGCGTATGGCGTCGTGCTGGATCCACCGCCGGCGTTCTCGCTGGTCGCGCGGCGCCGGCAACTGGATGAACTGGATAGCGGCTTCCGTCGGCAGTTCGGCAGCTTCCTCAATCTGCTGACGCGCGACAAGCGCACTCTCACCCAGCAGTTCTTCGAAACCGTCGCCTCACAGATCCGCAAGACCTTCGACCATGCCAACCGTGACGCGGAGTACTGGCTGCGCGCGCTGATGGCGCCGCTGGAAGGGCAGGTGCGGGAAGTGCAGCGGCAGTTGAAACACCGGCTCGACAGCGTCCGGCGCATTCACGAGGCCGCCGACAGCCTCGAAGACCGCATCGAAGAACTGATGCAGGAACAATCGCTCCTGAACGCCCGTTTGAACGAACTGGAAGAGCTGGAAGCGGGACTGGAAGCGGCCCTGCGGCCGCCACAAGGCAAACCGCCGACGACAGCGGCCTAGTTGCGACTACTTGCCGGTCAGCTTCAGGAACTTTGCCATCAGCTGATCGTGACTCTCGACGTGGTTCGGGTCGGCGGGAATGCAATCGACTGGACACACCTCGCGGCACTGCGGCGTATCGAAGTGGCCGACGCATTCGGTGCACTTGTCCGGGTCGATGATGTAGATCTCGTCACCCTGTGTAATGGCGTTGTTCGGGCACTCCGGCTCGCACACGTCGCAGTTGATGCATTCGTCGGTAATTATCAGGGCCATGGTCGCTTACCTCTCTCAAGAACGTGAAGAACTGATTTTCTCCGCCAACCGGGCCCCCACCAACGGCTGGACGAACTTCGATACATCGCCTCCAAGCACCGCGATCTCCCTTACCATCGTCGCGGAAATGAACATGTATTGCTCGCCGGGCGTCAGGAATACTGTTTCGACATCCGGGTAGAGATTACGGTTCATGCCCGCCATCTGGAACTCGTATTCGAAGTCGGAGACGGCGCGCAGGCCGCGGATGATAACAGTGGCGCCCTGCTGGCGAATGAAGTTCATCAGCAGGCCATCGAAACCGTGCACTTCCGCATTGGGGAAAACGGAAAGCGCCTCGCGGGCCATCGCCACCCGCTCGTCGAGCGTGAAGAATGGCTTCTTGGTACGACTTTCGGCAATGCCAACCACCAGGCGATCGAACAGCTTGCAGGCGCGACGAACCAGATCCTCGTGGCCGCGCGTGAGCGGATCGAAGGTACCCGGATAGACGGCGACTCTGCTGTTCATTCGCGTTCCAACAAGTGAAAAAAAACCTGGCCGGCGTGTCCCTCGCGGACGACTCGCCACGGCACGGGCGGCACCACGACTACTTCTGCCTCGACATAGACCCGGCCGGACGGCGACACGATTACCGGCAGCAGCGGCCACAGGCGTTCGAGCCACGACTGGCGGTAGGGGGGATCGAGAAATACCAGATCGAACCTCCGCCCCTGACGGGAACAAGCGGCGGCGAATTCTAGCGCATCCGACCGCTGCACCTCCAGCCGGTCACCACCCAAGGCCGTTGCATTCTGCCGCAAGGTGGCGAAAACGCGTTGATCTCGCTCAACCAGAACAACGCTCGCGGCATCCCGGGAGGCCGCCTCGAAACCGAGAATGCCGCTGCCGGCGAAGAGATCAAGGCAGGTCAGCCCGGTCAGATGCTGGCCCAGCCAGTTGAACAGGGTTTCTCGCACCCGGTCCGGCGTCGGTCGCAGGCCTGGCGAGTCGATGACGTTGATCAGGCGGCTGCGCCATTCGCCACCGGTGATGCGAATGCGGCTCAATCAGCGGCGACCATGACGGTCATCAGGTTCTCGGGCTTTACATGGCGAGCGAAGGACTCGCGCACGTCCTTGACCGTCACCGCGCCGACCTTGGCCGGGAAATCGTCCAAATAGGTCAGCGGCAGGCCGAAGAAACCGATGGTCGAAAGATAGCCGAGCAGCTTGGCATTGCTGTCGATGCGCAGGGCCAGGCCGTCGATCAGGTTCTTCTTCGCCGCCGCCAGTTCCGCTTCGGTCGGCCCACTCTTCATGAAACCGGCGAGGACTTCGTTGGCGACCTTGAGTGCATCCGCCGCCTGCTCGCGTTTGGTTTGCAGGCCGATCTCGAAGGGCCCTTCCAGCTTACGCGGCGAAAAGTAGGAATAGACGCTGTAGGCGTAGCCGCGCTTCTCGCGCACTTCCTTTACCAGCCGCGAGACGAAACCGCCACCGCCCAGGCTGTAGTTGCCGACCAGCAGCGCGAAATAGTCCGGATCGCCGCGCCGCACGGCCGGCAGGCCGACGTGAATATGGCTCTGCGCGGCCGGATGCGCCACCTTGACAATCTCGCTGACCGGCAGTTTGACCACGGGCAGTGGCACTTCCGGCTGGCCTGCCGGCAGCCCCTCGGTCAGCGACTGCGCAATGCGCTCTGCCTCGACACGGGTAACGTCGCCGATGATGGAGACCACTGCCCGCTTCGCCGAATAGTGATCCCGATGGAAGGCGACGAGATCGTCGCGGCCGATGCGGCCGACGCTTTCCGCGCTGGCACTGACGCCATAAGGATGGCCGGGGTATATCGCCGCTGCAAAGCGCTTGGCGGCAATGGCGTCCGGTCGCGTATCGGCTTCCTGGATGGCCGCAATGCTGCGCGCCTTCTCCCGTGCCAACACCGCTTCCGGAAAAGTCGGCTTCGCCAGCACCAGTCGCAGCAGATCCAGCGCCGCATCCCTCTGCTTCGGATAGGCGAGCGTGCGCAGGGTCACGCCGGCACGATCACTTTCCGCTGTGCCGCCCAGCTTGGCGCCGATGTCGACAAACCGGCCGGAAATCGCTTCCTCGTCCAGATCACCGGCACCGGCATCTAGCAGGCCCTGGGTAAGCCCTGCCAGGCCGGCCTTGCCTTCGGGATCGTAGGCGGTGCCGGCAGAAAAATCGACCTCGACATCAAGTATCGGCAGTACATGCGTCTCGACGAAGTACACGCGGGCGCCGGAAGGCGCCACCCAATGCTCGATCTTGACGCCGGCCTCGGCGATCAGCGAAACGGCCATGGCAACGGTCGCCAACAGGATCTTCTTCATGTTTCCTTCCTCAGTGGCGCGTCACGACGGCTGACTTTCGCGGCTTCGCCTGATCGACAGACAATGGATCGAGCACCGCGACGGTCAGGGTGTCGTCGCCGAAATACTTCTTCGCCACCGCCTGCACCTCCTCGGCCGTCACCGAACGCAACTTCTCGAGCAGCTTGTCGTAATCGCGCCAGCGGAAGCCGGCAGCCTCGAAGCCACCGATCTCCATCGCCTGGGCCATCATTGAATCGCGCTTGTATACCTGGCCGGCAATGATCTGGGTCTTGATGCGCTCCAGTTCCTCTGCCGTCACGCCTTCGTCGCCCACGCGCTTGATTTCCGCCCGCAGCGCGGCTTCCAGTTGGGCCATCGTGTGGCCTTCAGCCGGCTGGCCATCGAGCATGAACAATGCCTCGCCACGCACGGTGCCATCGTAACCGGCACCGGCTGACTGGGCAATCTTCTGTCCGCGCACCAGATTCTTTGGCAGGCGCGCTGCGTCGGTGCCATCCAGCACGCCAGCGAGAACTTCCAGCGCGTAGGATTCGCGGTCCTTGTCCACATCCTGCAACCTCGGCACCTTCCAGGCCATAGACAGGTAGGGCAGCTTGGCCGGCGCCTTCACCGTCACGCGCCGAATGCCCTTCTGCTCGGGCTCGTTCTGCGGCTTGCGCACCGGCAACACTTTCGGCTTGACACGACCATAAGTCTTCTCGGCTTCGCGAAACACCTGCGCGTGATCGACGTCACCCACCACCAGCAGGTAGGCATTATTTGGCGCGTACCAGTGCTGATACCAGTCGCGGGCATCCTGCCAGGTCATGTGCTCCAGGTCGTCCATCCAGCCGATGATCGGCCGGCGATAGGGATTCGCCTCGAAGGCCGCAGCGTTGAGGGCCTCGTGCACCAGTGCCTGGGGGTTGTCCTCGGTACGCATGCGACGCTCTTCCATCACCACTTTCATCTCAGAGGCAAAATCGTCGGGCGTCAGGCGCAGGTTGGCCATGCGGTCGGCCTCCAGCGCCATCATCCTGGGCAACGCAGCCTTGGGCACGATCTGGAAGTAGGCCGTGTAGTCGCGGCTGGTAAAGGCGTTGTCGCGGCCACCGGCGTCGGCGACGATCTTGTTGAAGCCGCCCGCCGGCACCTTTTTCGTGCCCTTGAACATCATGTGCTCGAGCATGTGGGCCACGCCCGAGTAGCCATCCTTCTCGTCCATCGATCCGGCACGGTACCAGACCATGTGCACCGCGCTCGGTGCCCGATGGTCCTCCTTGACGATGACGCGCATGCCGTTGGCGAGTTGCTCTTCATAGGGATTGGCCAGCGCACCGCCTGCAACGAGCAGCGCCGCCAGGAACAGGGTCTTCGTCATGTCCATGTAAGGGCTTCTGTTAAAATGATTTTTCTTGATCGGGCATGATAACCCGGCTCCGCGCTTCATGTTCGCTTGTGACACCTATCCCCATGTTTGGTTTCCTGAAGAAGAACGAGACTGCCGCCGAGGAGAAAAAAACCTCCTGGACCGAGCGCCTCAAGACCGGCTTGGCCAAGACCCGCGGCCAGATCGGCGGCTTGTTCAAGCGCGGCAAGATCGACGACGAGCTGCTCGAAGAGCTTGAATCGACGCTGCTGATGGCCGATTGCGGCATCGATGCCACGCAATGGCTGCTGACGGAACTCAAATCACGAGTCAAACAGCACAAGCTGGAAACGCCGGATCAACTCCGCCAAGCCCTGATCGAACTGCTGGAAAGTCTGCTCTCACCGCTGGAACAAGGCCTCGACCTCTCGACGCACAAGCCGTTCATCATCATGATCGCGGGCGTCAACGGCGCCGGCAA
>DASRXN010000044.1:0-12501 GCA_035654135.1 Rhodocyclaceae bacterium
ACCATGTCCCTGTGGTTCTTGAGTGCAGTGCGGAAGGAAAGGTCGTCCGGAAACTCCTTGGCGGCTGCTTCCAGCCGTGCAAGACCCTCTTCGTAACGACCCTGGTCGAGCAGGGCAAGACCCTCCTTGCGGGCCTGT
This sequence comes from Rhodocyclaceae bacterium, assembly GCA_035654135.1. GTDB lineage: Bacteria > Pseudomonadota > Gammaproteobacteria > Burkholderiales > Rhodocyclaceae > Fen-999. The sequence continues at coordinate 139 of DASRXN010000044.1, forward strand.
TCCGAGGCACATCCTGCCAGCATCACCACCATCAGGATGGTGGTAAGCCGTTTGCAGCAACTTATCTGGAGCATGGTGATTCTCCCTGGGCTAGGCAGGTGAACCGGATAACCGCAACGACACAACGATATTGGTGATTCTTCATTGCCTCACGTGCCTCCGACCGGGAGCACTTGCTTGGTATTCAGTGGCAGGTACATCAATTCCACTACTCGTTCAGTGATCCGATCCACCCGGTACGTCTCTTCGATGACGTCCCCTTCACCCACCGTGTATAACCGATCCCCCTTCGTCAGCATAACGACGGCGCCTGCATGAATGCCATCGTCGTAGCGGCCCATGAAAGCAAAGGGCAGGGGTGGCGCAGTCGGCTTTGGCGGTGGCTCCGGCTTGGGCGGCGGTGGTGGCACATACCAAGAGGTAGTGGCAAACGCATTGGTAACATCGTTTTCCGATCGCGTCGTGTCGAGTGGTGTCTTGACGGCATCTGCAGCCGCATCCGCCGCGATGTGAGCTGGCATCTCCTTCGACTCACCCTTGGCCGCTGCCCGCTGAAGTCGTTCTAGCTCGATATGGCCGGATTGAGCAGGATCGGCCTTTACCTGCCGGGTCGGCTTCTTGGCCTGGCGAACGGTGAGGACGGACAACTCCCCGCCTGTCTGAGGGCTGTCGGCGTATGTCGTCATGGCCACAATTGCTGCGGAGATGCCGAAAACGCCGATCCAACCTACTTGTCGCCATTGAGATGCATTCATGATGGCTAATCCAGATAGATTGCCAGCTTGATCTTGGCGTCGATCAAGGCTGTCGCGATCTTCTGTCGCTCGAATTGGACATGCATCAAGCCAACCACAGGAACATCATTCGACAGGTTGATGAGAAACCTGCGAATCTGTGGATACTCTCCCTTTACCGGTAGCGTGATTTCGTAACGTGTCAGCCTGCCGCTTTTGTCACGACTGGTCTTGTATTCTCCTTGCTCGAGAACGAGTCCCTGCTCTTGAGCGGCCGCAAAGATCCTGCCTAGCCTGGCGGGAAGCTCCTTCTCATTCGGGAAGAGTCGATAGAAGTCTGTCAGTTGCTCGGATGCCGAGCGCCGCTTGTGAGTCATGTCCTGGCTTGACTGCCGTATCTGTTCCTGCATGGCGATGGCTGATTGCTGAGCCTCTTGAAGGCGCAATTCGGCTGGCCGCAAGGTGGAAAAGTAGAAGGCAGCACACATGGCGAGCAAGCCGATCCCCAAAACTCCTGGCCATCCTTGTGCACGGAGCCAGCGGTGAGGATTCCAGATACGTGAAAGGTGAGACGAGGCAACCGGGAAAACCGTGTCGGATGGTGCCGGCTGCTGCTGTTGCCGCACGATTGGCCAATGCAATCCGTTCAGGATCTCTGTCTTCATGGCAATCCTTTCCATGTAGCCTGCAAGGTGAATCGAATCGGTTTTTCTGGATCCTGCAGCTGGATTTGGTGGCTTTGCAGTTGTACATTCTGAAAAATCTCCTGGCTTCCAAGTCTCTGCACGTACTCAAGGCCAGCGGAGGCGTTCTTAGCCTCGATGCCGATCCTGACCAGACGCTTTTCAGGGTCTGGCGTCAGGGCCAGCAGGGCGACGTCCTTGTTGCCAATGGATTCGATGGTGTCGAAGAGCTTGCCCCAAGGGAGAGTGACCTGTCGAAGGACGGCATTGGCATGCCGGATATCCTCACTGTCGGCGGCATTGCCACGTTGATCCTTGTGAACAATGACGCCGCTCTGGCGGGCGGCAGACTCAATTTGTTCGGCATAGGCATTCCAACGGTCGATCAGATTCGTCAGGCTTGCGAAGTCATCGCCAACGGCAAACATGGTCGTTACGGCGAACATGAGTACCAGCAGTCCAGGACGTGGTAGCGGAGTCTCTTGGCGCTGGTAGTCGAGCCGCAGACGTTCCATTATCAGTCTCCGACGCTCAAGGCCAATCCGTCGTTTCCGGCAGGTTTGGGGTCGGCCGTGGAAGTCAGTTCGAGCCAGCGGAGATTCCAGGCCAGCCCTGGCGGAAAAGGTTGATCCTCCGTCTCCAGTCCGACTAGCAGGACGTTCTTAATCTGCTCATCCTGGCTGGTTAGATAGTGTTCACGCTCGAGCGCCGTGATCAATTCAACCGGCCAGACATGGTTCAGACGGTATTGCCGCAGTCGGGTCATACGTTGTGCCTGCAGCAGCAGCATGCACAAAGCGCCGGGCTCCACCAACGCCAGCCATCCATCCTGCTTCTCCAACACATGCCGGTGACGGTTGCAGATGGTCATGAGCCATGGCTGGATGGATACGAGAGGAATGCTCGTACCGGCGAATGCATTCCGTAGCGCCTCCAAGAGCTCGGGTTCGACGGCGCTGACCAGCCTTGGCACACCTCTTTTCTGCGGTGCGATTCGCAATTCCCACCGATCGGCTGCAGGGCCATAGATTTCTCGCAGGCAATGGCGTCCGAGCGCCAGTTCCTCTTTCTCGTCATCAATTAATGCACTCCATGGCATCAGGGCATATCGCACGAAGTGGTTGGACAGGATGACTGTGGTGCGTGCCCGACCGAATCCAGTGGCATCGATCTGCTTGATGGTGACTGCCAACGCGGCGATGGCATCCTGCCATGGCAAGCGACCGTTGCCGCCGCGGCATGCCTTGACTGTCACCTTCGAGCGTGAAGCGTGACGTCGGGAAAACACGTTGAGTTGGTGTGTCATCCGTTCCACGATGATGGCTTCCGGCGACATGACCAACTGCAAATGATCAGAAAACCAGGGTGACACGATTGATCTCCTGCAAAGTGGTTTCCCCTTGCTTTACAAGACTGATGGCGCTATCACGCAGAAAGCGGGTGCCTCGGGCGTGGGCCGCTTCCCGAATTACCCTGATTGGCTGGCGGGAAATGATCAGTTCCCGAATGTCGTCATCGAGGTCGAGAATCTCGGCAATCGCCTTGCGCCCCCTGTAGCCTGTACCCCGGCATTCGCCGCAGCCCTTTCCGGCACGGAATGTCATGTCAGTGGCCGTGGTCCGATCAATGCCCGAGTTTGTCAGGAGCTGATCACCCGGTTCATAACGTTCGCTGCAATGGGGGCAGTTCACCCGGACCAGCCGTTGTGCCAGGATGCCGTTCATCGCGGAAACGAAGCTGTAGGGATCAACGCCCATGTGGATGAATCGGCCGATGACGTCGAAGACGTTATTGGCATGTACCGTGGTGAATACCAGATGCCCTGTGAGAGCCGACTGGACGGCTATTTGGGCGGTTTCGGGGTCGCGAATTTCGCCCACCATGATCTTGTCGGGATCATGGCGGAGAATAGAGCGGAGACCTCGGGCGAAGGTCAGGCCCTTCTTTTCATTGACGGGGATTTGCAGAACTCCCGACAACTGGTATTCCACCGGATCTTCGATGGTGATGATCTTGTCGAGGCCGCTGTTGATTTCCGAAATCGCAGCGTAGAGGGTGGTTGTTTTGCCGCTGCCGGTTGGCCCGGTCACCAGCACCATGCCATAGGGATCGTTCGACAGGCGGCGCAGGGTAGCGATGGCCTGGTCGTCGAAGCCAAGAAAATTCAGCCGCAAGCCCTGGGTTTGGTCGGATAGCGTCCGCTTGTCCAGGATACGCAAGACGGCATCCTCTCCGAATATGCTGGGCATGATGGAGACCCGAAAATCGATTTCGCGTCCGCCTACCGATACCTTGAAGCGTCCATCCTGAGGAATGCGTCTTTCTGCAATATCCAGTTCGGACATGATCTTGACGCGGGAAATTACCTGCTCGGCCATTTCCTGTCCGGCCAAGGAACCAATGACGTTCAATACGCCGTCGATACGATATTTGATTGCCAGGCCAGTCGCCACCGTTTCGAAATGGATGTCGCTGGCAGAGGCCTTCAAGGCATCATATACGGTGGAATGCACCAACTTCACTACCGTGCTGGTGTCTTCGCTGATGGTTTTGAATGAGATATGTTCTATCTCGCTGTCGGAGCCTGCAGACTCGTCACCTAGCGAGGGCAGGCTGTCCATGGCACGCAGGGTCTCCTCATGGCGTGCCAGGTAAGCTGCAATATCGGCTCGGTGGGCGAGATGCCATACGAATGGAACGGCGACCTGTACCTCGATGGCGGCTTGCCGATTGATGTCAAATGGGTCGCTGATGACCATGTCCAGCTTGCCGTCGCCATCGCGCAGCGCCAGACACTCTTTCTCAAGGGCTGTCGAGAAGGGCAGCACATCGAAGGCCGGCGTTAGTCGATGCAGGTCGATCATTCGCAGTACTGGGAAATGCATCGTATGACCCAGGGCACGCGTGAAGGCATCCGGCTTATGCCCCGACTGCTCCTCCAGCACTTCGACGACACGGCGTCCCAGACTGGTGGCTATATCGCGCGCTCGCCGCACCTGATCGGAAGTGAATGCATCGGTTGCCGCGAGATCGGTCAAGTCAGCCAGGTTCATTGAATGGCTCCTGCGAGTTCGAAGATCGGGAAATACATGAGCAACACAATCAAACCGATGAGGCCGCCGATGAACACCATCAGCAAGGGTTCGAACAGTTTGGTGAATCGCTCCACCCAGCGTGCCGTCTCTTCTTCGTAGAAGGCAGCGATACGTTCCATCATGTCGCCCATCTGGCCGGTTCGCTCTCCCACGCGCAACATCCGTAGCGCGACCGGTGTCGTGAGGAGGTGAGTCTCCATCGCCAGCGAGATCGGCTGTCCTTCCCGGATGGAGGCCAGGGCCTTGGCCAACTGGCCGCGTAGGGAATATTGCAGAAGATCCGCCGACATCTGCAGCGCTGTTACCACCGGCATGCCGCCGCGTAACAACATGCCGAGGGAGCGATAAAACCGTGCCAATTGATAAATGTAGAGGCGCTCGCCGATCTTGGGCAGGCGCCACAGCAACTGTTCTAGCCAATGGCGGAAGGCAGGCCGCGATCCGAGGTAGGTGAGCAATGCTGCTGCTCCGAGCACTCCGCCGGCAACTAGCAGGCTGTGTTCCCCCATCAATTGACCCCATTGCATCAGCAGCCGGGACAACAGGGGTGGGTGGCCGCCCATGTCTGCGTAGATGCGGCTGAAGCGTGGGACAACATAGAGCATGAGAAAGAGAGCGACCAACCCACCAACGCAGACGAGTAGTACTGGATAGATCGACGAGCTGACGACCTGCCGCCTGACGGCATCCATCTGCGACTGGTAGACGATGTAACGGGCAAGCGCCTCCGGCAAAGCCCCTGTGCGCTCGCTGGCGCGCACGGTGGCGATGTAAAGGGATGGAAACTGATCCGGGAACTGCTGGAGTGCATGGGACAGAGGCTGACCTTCGTAGAGCTTGGCTTTAATCTGCGCCAACATCTTTCTCAAACCAGGTCGCTGCTCTCTTTCCGCCAGCGTCTCGATTGCCTCCAGCAAAGGCAAGCCGGCTTCCAGGAGCGCCAGCAGTTCCTGGCTGAACTGCACCAGCGGAAACCGATAGAAGCGTCCGCTCATCCCGGCCCAAGTATCGCGGGCCTGGACTGTGATGACTTGGTAGCCTTGGGCTTGCACCTGGTCGATGGCATCGTTTCTGTCGCCGGCATCGACAATCAGCGCGGCTAATCCTTCTTTTCCGCGTATCGCTTTAAGTTCGTATCGCATCAACTGACCTGTCCGCAAGAAATTAGTTGCGATTCGTTACGCCAGTACATCACCAGTTGGTGATGTCTGCTGCTTCGCCAGTGCCACCCGGCTGACCATCTTTTCCATAGGACTGCAGATCAAAGTCACCGTGGTCGCCTGGGGACTTGAATAAGTAGGGGTTGCCCCAGGGATCGAGCGGGACGCTCTTCTTCAGGTAGGGGCCGTCCCACTTGGTCTCGTTGGCTGGTCGAGTTACCAGCGCAGCAAGACCGTCCTCCGTCGCGGGGTAATGGCCAGTATCCAGCCGGTATTGGTCGAGTGCCTTTTCCAGAGCGTCGATCTGGGCCTTGGCTGCCTTGATCTCGGATTTGCCGATCTGTGAGAAATACCGGGGACCGACATAGCCAGCGAGCAGCCCGATGATGACCATCACCACGAGCAATTCCAGCAAGGTGAACCCACTGGAAGAAGTGAATCCCTTGGTCCCGCGCGTAACGTGACTCGAATTGCCCATGTAGCTTGCCCTATACTTGTTGGATCACGCGATGCGTCATTCATGGCTGACGGTGTGGGTTCGCCGCTAGCCGTTCCGGTGATCTAACGTTAATGCTTCGTGAACAGGGATGCTGTAGGGCAAGGTTCGTATTCGCGGCTACGGGTTAGCCAGTATTTTTCTCCCGAGTGAACCGTGTAGTCGGACGTGCAAGAGATAGCAGTCGTAGCTTCATGGCAGTTGCCAGAGGCGATAGCTGGTGCCCGCATGCGTACCGGGGACACCAAGCTTTCTTAGCGCGAAGGAATACCGGCGAGGACTGCGGTCGGCCAGTGCGCCAAGATGCGGGTGCCTTGCCCCACGACCGTTTCGAGGACACAACTGCCACCTGAGAGGCGTGCGCGTTCCTGCATGCTGCGCAGACCGAGCCCTTGGCGCGAGGCTGTTTTCAGACTGGTGGGATCGAAGCCCTGGCCGTTATCCTCGATGATCAGTGCCAAGGTGTCGTCGTTGTGGGTGATTGCGACGCGAATTTTGTCGGCGCCAGCATGTTTGACGATGTTGGCGGTGGCCTCCTGCAAGATGCGAAAGATGGCGGTCTTCAGGGGAGGCGGAATATGCTCTTCCTTGACATTGAATTCTTTGCTTACTCGGATCTGGTGGCAGGTGGTTTCGAATTCTCTGAAGAACCAGGAGAGCGTGGGTAGGATGCCGAGATCGTCCAGTGTGGACGGACGCAGGTTCATTGACACTCGCTGCACCTCCGCTAGCGTATCCTTGACCTTGCCGCTGAGCCGTTGCAAAACGTCGCTGGCGGCCGCGGTATCGCCTTGCCCGATGGATTTGCTGGCATTGTCGATGGACAGCCTGATCAAGCTCAGGGACTGGCCGATCACATCGTGCAAGTCAGCCGCGATGCGCCGCCGCTCGATCTCCTGGATGTCGAGCAGTTGCCCCGAAAGTCGCTGTAATTCTTCCTGCGTTCGGCGCAAGGTCGCTTCCGCTTCGACCCAGGCGGTCATGTTCTGTTCAACGACAGAGAAACCTATTGGCTGTCCATCCGGTCGTTTGTGTGCGATGAGTACTTGGTTGGTAGGTATCCTGTGGTCATCCTGGGTTATCAATGTTGCCGGGCCGCTCCAGACATCCTGAGCCAAGGCGAAGGGCAGGGCTTCGTGAATGAGAACCTGTCGGGCCTCCTCGGTCAGGCAATCGTCGAGGCTCGGCAGGGTCGAGGCATCCTCGCTCAAGCCCAGCATCTTTCGTCCAGCCTCGTTTAGGTAAAAGAAATTTCTATTGGCATCAGCCATGCCAATTAAATTCGGGGTACGACTGAGGATGGTCAACAAGCGTGCCTGCACGTCCTCACTCTGTCGGCGCTTGGCGACTTCCTGCACGATACACAGGCGCAGGCTGCTTTTAAGGCAGAGTACGCCCTTTTCTGAACGGTCCAGCTCGCTGACATCGTCAACGGATATTAAGGCCTTGGCTTCGCCAAGACCCCGATTCTCATTTTCGACAATCGGCTGGACGTTGATTGCTACGTGGCGTCCCAGCTTGGGATCGAACCCTTCCAGATGAGACCGATGGCCATTGTTCAGGCTGCCCCAAGCTTCCTGCTCGAATTCGGACAGTGGGCAATTCGGCATTTTGCAGTCAGGATGCAGGAGTTCATGCAGGGACGGATTTGCTGCCACAACCTCTGAAACCTGGCCCAGTCCCCAGCGCTCTACCGTTCGGTTGGCACGGATAATCCTGCCCTGTCCATCCACGAGGCAGAGAATAAGTGGAATTGAGTCAGCGAAAAACTCCCATTGGCGATGAGAATTCGTGTTGGTCCCCTCGTCCATAACCCTGTCCCCATTTCTAGGTGCCTAGCTCATGCTCCCTATTGCCATTGTCGGCTGGAGTGGCTGGGATGGCAACAAGGACCAGTGTTACTGGCGCATGGCGAGCCGGCGATACTCCTCAACCAGTTCATTGGCGCTGCTTAGGCCATCGAGCCTTGTCCACGGTTGATCGGGGTCGACGCGCATGAAAGTGGCCGCCACATGGTCCATTTTGTCGCCGCGGTAGACCGAGAAAGCGCGTTGGATGGCCACGCTGTCGTTCAGGTTGCCGGTGAGCATGGTCCAGTTCGTCCCGACATCAAAACTTCGGGCGTAACTCTTCAAACGCTTGGGTGTGTCGTACTCGGGGTCGATGGAGATCGATACCAGGCGCACCGCTTGGCCTAACTTCGTTTGGATCTGTGAGAAGACGCCGGTCATGGCAGGACAAACTGACGTGCAACTGGTGTAAATGAAGTTGAGGATGAGCGGCTCCCTTTTGCCGAGGAACTCACGCATGGAAATAGGTTTGTCGTTCATGTCCTTTAATACGACATCTGGCACCTCGTAACGTGCCAGGCTTTTTACCGCATGTGTGGCAGTGGCCGTCATCATCTCGTGATGATGGTGATGGTCCATTGTCATTTTCTCTTTTCCGGCGGCAGATTCTCCGGCAATGGCGGATCCGGATGCATTCATGATGGCCGCAAGCGCCAGCAATGTCATAGGGAATCGACGGCTCCTGGGTTTCATCATCTCAGTTCCCATATTCTCACTGGAATTGCAACCCACTTTAGCGCGTCCGTTGGTAGCTGGCGCTGGGTGGAATCCTGTATTTGCTATTACGGTGTTGCCGGTAAAGCGAAAAGCTTTCGCAATCCTGCATTCAGGATAGGAGGGTACGGTTCCTCGAGTGAGGGTATTCCTCCATAACAGAGTAGTAATGGTACTAGCGCGTCTGGAAGTTCCACCCCACTGCCTTCCATCCTTCTTGATCCGATACTGTGGTCACGCCTGCGGCATTGTGTCGCAGGCGGATATGTTGAATCAGGGATTGATGATGGCCGATCGGTATTGGGCCGCATGGTCAAACCGCCCAGACCCGTGAATGGCAGAAGAATAGGAGGTGCCGAGATGTTGTTAAACCTTTCCAGATTCTGTCACCTGCTGCCCGCGTTGCTATTGTCTTTCTTCGCGGTTGATGCAAGTGCCCAGTCTTTCCGCGTTCAGTGCCCGAAGGCGACCACTCTGCATCCTGCGGTCGCGCCGACTGCAAGCAATCCTACCGGGGCCAATCCGGGTATCAAATGCCAACAAATTTCTGGCGGCGACGGTTTCGCGACCATGGCTGACGGGACGCAAACCTATTTGTTTGCCTTTGGGCCCTTGTCCGGCATGGCCGACATCGTCAAGGGATTGCCAGGCACTCAACCCGCATCGGTGTTCAATGCCGACTCCACCGTTCCGGCCAATGCGGCCGCCATCACGATCGGTGCACCCTATGCAGGATATACATTCAATGGTGTGGTCGGGATGGTGCCTGATCCTGAGTCGGTGCCGGCGAACCAGCTTGATGGTCACGTCGACCCCCGCCTGATCATGGACGTCGGTGTGCTCAACGGCAGCCAACCGGCGCCCCTAATGGCGATCGACGAGGATGACGAATTCTTCCTGACGCTGACCAATGTCGGTCAAATCATGCGGCCCGACCTGTTCGAGCAGCACACCGTGCACTTCCATGGCTATCCGAACGCCTCCTCCTTCTTTGACGGTGTACCGGATGCCTCTGTGGCCATCAACATTGGCGGCAGCTTTACCTACTACTACCTGGCGCCGGAGGCCGGCACCTACTTCTGGCACTGCCATATCACGCCGCCCGAGCACTTGCAGATGGGCATGGTCGGGCAGATCTACGTCCGGCCCCGGCAGAATCGCCTGGCGGCGGGCGCCAGCCTATATACCGGGCTCGTGGCGCAGCAGACCGACAAGCGGACAAAGTGCGACAGTACGGAAATCCTCTGTTCCAACCCGGTGCCGCCGAGCAACAACGGCGCAACCCGCGTGGCCGGAAAGTTGTACGCCTACAACGACGGCGATGGTTCGACCGCGTATGACGTCGAATACCCGCTCCAAATGATGGGCTTCGACCCGAACTTCCATTTTGTCGGCATGACCTTCAATCCGGAAACCTTTACCGATTTGAAGGACAAGTATTTCTTGCTGAATGGCCGGGGCTATCCGGACACGATCAGCCCTGGGCCGCTGAAGACGCAGGCGGCGGACGGTGTCGAGCGTCACTCGCAGCCCCTGTCGGCACTCATCAGGATTCCCGCGGGCGGCAAGGCACTGTTGCGCATTTCCGATCTCAATGTGAGCGAGTTCCACACGCTGGCGTCGCTGGGCATGCCGATGCGCGTCATAGCCCTCAATGCCAGGCTGTTGCGTGATCAGGACGGCAACAACATGGCCTATGACACCAACTCGATCACGCTTGGCGGCGGTGAATCTCTCGATGTGATCCTGGACGCGAGCAAGCCGGAGTATGCGGCCTGCACTGCAGCCAATCCCTGCACGTTCTATCTCTACACGCCGCAGATGGATCATCTGTCGAACGACGCCGAGAACTTCGGCGGCATGATGACCGAGATCATTGTCGGCCCAAATTCCTAGGAGCGTAGCCATGCGAGACACGAAATCTTTGATCGGGCGGCTCCTGAGCGGTGCTACGGTTGCGTTCGCCTCGCTACTCGCCGCCGCCGCGCACGCGGCCTCGCCCGGCATTACGGGCCCGAGCTTCGACCTGACCGCTGGCCCGGGCTATGTTTCCCAACCTGACGGGTCGAGTGTGTATTCCTGGGGTTACGGTTGCAACACGGCGCCAAGCGGATACCTGCCGGCGACGATTCCGGGCGCCAGCTGTTCGACCATGCAACTCCCCGGCCCGACCCTGATCGTCAATCAGGGTGATAGCGTTTCCGTGACGCTGCACAACAACTTGCCGGCGGCGGCCGGCAACACGTCGATCCTCTTCCCCGGCTTCGATGTCTCGACCAGTGGGGGTGCTCCAGGCATTCTTACGCGCGAGGCGTTAGTTGGTGGAACCGTCACCTACAACTTCACGGCCCCGAAGCCGGGCACGTACACCTACTACAGTGGTACGCGCGGTGATCTGCAGGTCGAGATGGGACTCTATGGTGCATTGATCGTCTTGCCGACACTCAATGGCGGAATTCCGACGGGCTACACCACGCCTACGGGCTATCCCGTGACGTGCCATGCCGCCGGTGCAACGCTGCCGAACGGGCACCCGGATTTCAGACTCTCTTCAGCGGCGTACAACCATCCGTCGGCCTGTTACGACCGTGAATATCTGTTCCAGTTTTCCGAGATTGATCCAGTGATTCACCGCCAGGCCGAAGAGCAGGCGGGCCTGCCCTGCACTCAGACAACCGGCTGCATGGTCGTTGCCACAGAGCCGTACGTGCCAGCCTATTTCATGGTCAATGGCCGTTCGATGCCCGATCTGATGGATCCGAATTATGCCGTTCAGTATCCGCATCAGCCGTACAACGGCAACCCGCACATGCATCCGGGCGAACTGGTGTTGTTGCGCATCATCGGCACCGGTCGTTGGCAGCATCCGTTCCACGAGCACGGCAACCACGTTCGCGTGCTGGCGCGGGACGGCAACCTGATGTTGACGCCTTCCTCGAACAAGCTGGCCGGTCCGCTGCTGTTCACGACCACGACGACGCCCGGCCAGACCATCGACGGCATCTTTCAATGGACCGGCAAGGGACTGAACTGGGATGTCTATGCGCACACCACCGGGCACACTGAGCCGTGCATTGCTGACAACAACGGCTATTACACCACCGGCAGCGGCGCTGCACCCACGGCGCCGAACTACTACGAGTGGTGCGCAGACCATGAAAAGCCGCTTGAATCGAAGCCTTTTGGTCAAGTCGGCAGCGGCGGCCCCGTTACGCTGCCCGATCCGAACATCTTTGCCAACGGTCCCTGGTATGGCGGCAGCCCTTATCTGGGCCCGGACGCGACGCAGCGTTCGGTCGGCAGCACGCCAATTCCCCCGTCAGGAACTGTCTCCAATAGCCCGACCGAAGAGGCCGGCTATGCGTTTATGTGGCACTCCCACAACGAAAGGGAGATTACGACCAACAACGCTTTCCCGGGTGGAATGATGATGATGATGCTCGTGGATCCGTGGGTCTTCACCATCGTCGAAGCGAATTGAGGCGAGGAGAAATGCAATGACAACCCATACGTTCAATGCACGTCTGATCAAGTCAGCCCTCGCGGCAGCATCCTCCGCGCTTCTCTTGGTCAGTGGTCTGGCGGTCGCTCAAAGTGCCGTTACCCTGACTGCGGCGCCAACGACGGCGAC
>DASRXN010000045.1:0-11353 GCA_035654135.1 Rhodocyclaceae bacterium
GAAGGCGCTCGGCGGCACGGCGGCGCTGGCCCTCAGGGATGGTGCGTTGAAGGGCATCAATCTCGCCCAGAGCTTCCGCGAAGCGAAAGCCCTGCTGTCGAACAAGCAGGATGCCGTACAGCAGGCGAAAGTTACCGACAAGACCGACTTCTCCGAGATGGCCGCCTCGTTTCGTATCGCCAATGGTGTCGCCCACAACGACGACCTGTCGGCGAAATCGCCCTTCCTGCGGCTGGGCGGCTCCGGCGACATCGACATCGGCAACGGCCGGCTCGATTACCTGGCCAAGGCCAGCGTGGTCGGCACCTCCGGCGGTCAGGGCGCCAAGGATCTCGAACATCTGCAGGGCCTGACCGTGCCGGTGCGCGCCAGCGGGCCATTCGACCATCTTGCCTACAAGATCGAGTACGCTGCCCTGGCCGAGGGAGCGGTGAAAGCGAAGGTGGAAGAGAAGAAGCAGGAACTCAAGCAGAAGGCCAAGGACGAGCTGCTCAAAGGCCTGTTCGGAAAATAATCACGCCAGCCGCAGCGTCTCGCGGTAGGACACGGCCGGGTGATGGAATGCCACCGGGCCATCGGGCTTGGCATTGACGAACTGATAGACGAAGTCGTCGCGCGATTTCAGCATATCCTTCGCGGTGCCCTCCGCCACCACCATGCCTTCGTGGATGAAGTAGGCGTAATCGACCACCTTCAGCGACTCGAAGACATCGTAGGTGACGACGATGGAAGTGATGCCGAGCGCGTCGTTGAGCGTGCGAATCAGGTGGGCGATGACGTTGAGCGAGATCGGGTCGAGGCCGGCGAAGGGCTCGTCGTACATGATCAGCATCGGGTCGAGCGCGATGGCCCGGGCCAGCGCCACCCGGCGTGCCATGCCCCCCGACAGTTCGTTCGGCGTCAGCCCGCTGGCGCCGCGCAGGCCCACCGAGTTCAGCTTCATCAGTACCAGATGACGGATCAGGTCCTCGGGCAGGTCGGTCAGCTCGCGCATCGGGAAGGCGATGTTGTCGAACACCGAAAGGTCGGAGAACAGACCCCCCGCCTGGAACATCATGCCCATCTCGCGACGCATTTCGTAAAGGCCGTCGTTATCCAGCGTATGGATGACCTTGCCGTCGACCCGCACGGAACCGCGCTGCGGCTGCAACTGGCCGCCGATCAGCTTCAGGATCGTGCTCTTGCCGGAACCGGAAACGCCAAGGATCGCCACTACCTTGCCGCGCGGCACGCGCAGCTTCACCCCGCGCAGCACCGTGTTGGCGCCGTAGGCGAAGTGGAGATCGTCGATCTCGATGATGTCCTTCTGCGTCTGGTCCATGGGCACGGATTTTCTCAGACTTGGCCGGCCCGTGCCAGAATTGCACCATGCGGTTCGGCATCGACCTCGGCGGCACCAAGATCGAAATCATCGCTCTCGGCAGCGATGGCCACCCGCTGCTGCGCCGGCGCGTGGCCACGCCGCAGGGTGACTATGAGGGCACGGTCATGGCTGTCGCCGGCCTGGTCGAGGCGGCCGAGCGGGAACTGGGGCAGCGTGGCTCCGTCGGCATCGGCATTCCCGGCGCCGAGTCGCGGCTGACGGGTCTCATCAAGAACGCCAACTCGACCTGGCTGATCGGCCAGCCACTGCGCCGCGATATCGAAACGGCATTGCAGCGGCAAGTGCGCATCGAAAACGACGCAAACTGCTTCGCGCTTTCCGAGGCAACGGATGGCGCGGCCGCCGGTGCCGAGGTGGTGTTCGGGGTGATCCTCGGCACCGGAGTCGGCGGCGGCATCGTCGTCCGTGGCCAGACGCTCATCGGCGCCAACGCCATCGCCGGCGAGTGGGGCCACAACCCGATGCCCGGCGAGCACCATCAGCCGGAATGTTATTGCGGCCGCAAGGGCTGTATCGAACTTTATCTTTCGGGGCCGGGAATGGCGAATGAACATCGGCGTCTCACCATGACCGACTTTGCGCCGGAGGATATCGTCGCCCGCGCCGCCGCCGGCGATGCCGACTGCGAAGCCACCCTGGTCCGTTACGAGCAACGGCTGGCCAGGGCGCTGGCACTGGTGATCAACATCCTCGACCCGGACGTCATCGTGCTCGGCGGCGGCCTGTCCAACCTCGACCGCCTCTACGATAGCGTGCCGCGCCTGTGGGACGCGCATGTTTTTTCCGACCACGTGGCAACACGCCTGGCGAAGAACCGCCACGGCGATTCCTCCGGCGTCCGCGGCGCCGCCTGGCTATGAATCCCTGGCTGCGCGTGTTCGCGCCGTTTGCGGCCGGCTACTACCTCTCTTATCTGCTGCGCAACGTCAATGCGGTGATCGCGCCGGAACTGACGCGCGCGCTGTCGGTATCGGCCGCCGAGCTGGGGCTGCTGACCGGCGCCTACCTGCTGGCCTTCGGCGCCTTCCAGCTGCCGTTGGGGCTGCTGCTCGACCGCTACGGCCCGCGCAAAGTCGAGGCGAGCCTGTTGCTTGTCGCCGCCACCGGCTGCGCGGTGTTCGCGCTGGGCGACAGCCTGCCGCAATTGGCGATCGCCCGCGGGCTGATCGGCCTCGGCGTCTCGGCCTGCCTGATGGCCAGCTTCAAGGCTTTTTCGCTCTGGTTTCCGCTCGAACGTCAGGCGTCGCTCAACGCCGCTGTCATGGCCGCCGGCGGGCTGGGCGCCCTGACGGCCACCACGCCGATCGGCTGGGCGTTACCCGCCCTGGGCTGGCGCGGCATCTTCGTCGCCGCCGCAGTTCTCGCCCTGCTGGTCGCTGCATTGATTTTCTCGACGCCGGAGAAGCCCGCCAGCGGCAGCCGCGAGACGCTCGGCGAACAACTCATCGCGCTGGCCGGCATCCTCAAGAGCCGCGTGTTCTGGCGTTTCGCGCCGCAGACAGCGGCGGTAGTCGGCGGCTTCATGGCGCTTCAGGGCCTGTGGGCCGTGCCCTGGCTGATGCACGTAGACGGCTACTCGCGCGATGTCGCGGCGTTCCATCTGCTGCTGACCAGCGGCGCCATGCTGATCGGCTTCCTCTCCATCGCCGCCTTCGTGGTTCGCCTCAAGCACATGGGGATCGAACCGGAAACCATCCTCAAGGCCGGCATGGGCATCGGCGTGGCGGTGATGATGCTGATCCTGCTCGGCATCGGCCCCAGCCATATCATCTGGTTTGCGCTCGGCCTGGTGTTTTCTGTCGGCAACCTCGCCTATGCGCTGCTTTGCACCCACTTTCCGCGCGAGCTCTCCGGCCGGGTCAATACGGCGCTCAATCTCGGCGCCTTCGTCGGCGCTTTCGGCATCCAGTGGGGCATCGGCGCCCTGGTCGACCTGCTCGCCGCGGGCGGCATGCCGACGGCAGAAGCCTATCGTTGGGCATTCGGCGCGCTGGTCGCCATGCAAACGCTCGCTTACGGCTGGTTCCTGCTCGGCACGCGCGACGCTAGAGCTTGATCACCGGCGACGCGCTGTCGGCGCCGCCCAGCAGGCTCAGGGTGTTCATGGACTTGCGCAGGGAACGGCGCTGCATCAGCTTGTGCTGCGCCGCCTCGGGCAGATCGGTGAAGCGCAGGACATTCTTGTCCATCAGCGTCTCGATCAGATCCTCGACGACGCGGATCAGTCCCAGGTCACTGCGGGCCAGGTGGCCCGCCGCCTCCGGGGCGATCTGCGCCAGATACTCCTGTAGCTCCGCCGCACCGGCATCGATGGCCTCGGCGACCGACTCGGTCGCCTGGGCGGCTACTGCCACGATCCGGCCTTCGGCATCGCGGGCTACGTAAGGCATGATCGACTCCCCCCAAGGTTGATGCACAAGTGTAGCAAGGATCAAAACTCCAGCGGATCGACGTCGAGATGCCAGCGCAGGTCACGCGGCAGCTTGAGCCCGTGCAGGTTCTCGTTCCACGCCGCCAGGAATGTCTGCAAAGCCGGCCGGCTGGCCGATTCGACCAGCAGTTGCGCCCGCTCAAGGTTCTTCAGTCGCGCCATGCGCATCGGCACCGGGTCGTAGAGACCGACTTTCTCGCCCGCCAGCGGCAGGGCGGCCTCGCGCGCGGCGGCCAGGAAGGCCAGCGATTGGTCGATGGTTTTCGCTTCCGCCCGTAACAACGCCTGGAAGGAGAAGGGCGGGAAACCGGCCGCCTGCCGCTCGTCGAGCTGGGCACGGGCGAAGGCCGCATAGTCGTGCGCGGCCAGTGCCCGATAGAGCGGATGCCCCGGATGCTCGGTCTGGATCAGTACCTCGCCTGGCAGTTCTGCCCGGCCGCTGCGGCCGCCCACCTGCATCAACTGGGCGAACAAGCGTTCCGGCGCCCGGAAGTCGGCGGCGAACAGCGCAGCGTCGGCCCCGACGACACCAACCAGCGTCAACAGCGGAAAGTCATGGCCCTTGGCCAGCATCTGGGTGCCGATCAGGATATCGGCGGAGCCTTCGTGGATGGCCGCCAGCAGAGCCTGCCATTTCTTCGGCGTGCTGGCGGAGTCACGGTCGATGCGCAGGATGCGTGCCTGCGGGAAGCGCTCACTCAGCGCGGCCTCCAGCCGCTGCGTACCGCGGCCGAAGGGGTGGATGTCCTGGTTGCCGCAATCCGGACAGGCTTTCGGTATTCCCGCCTCCAGGCCGCAATGGTGGCAGCGCAGACGCCGGTCGGCCAGGTGCACGACCAGGTTGGCGGCGCAGCGTCGGCAGCGCGATACCCAGCCGCAGGCCGGACAGGCCAGTACGGGCGCGTAACCACGGCGATTAAGGAAGACCAGGCTCTGTTCGTTGCGTCTCAGTCTCTCGGCGAGCCCCTCGATCAGAACCGCGCTCATGCCGTCCTGTAGCTTTTCCCGGCGCGTATCGACAGTGCGCACCTCGGGCGGCGCTTCGGCCACGGCCCGGCGGGAAAGTTCCAACAGACGGTAGCGGCCGGAGGCGGCGTGGTGAAAGGTTTCCAGCGACGGCGTGGCCGAGCCGAGGACGATCGGGATGTGGAGTTGCTTGGCGCGGAATACCGCCACGTCGCGCGCGGAATAGCGCAAACCCTCCTGCTGTTTGAAGGAACCGTCGTGTTCTTCGTCCACCACGATGAGTTTGAGCCGCGGCAGCGGCATGAACACCGAAAGCCGGGTGCCGAGCACGATGTCGGCACGGCCTTCGAGCGCAGCGAGGAAACCCCGAGCGCGGGCAGCGTCGGCCACCCCGCTGTGCGCCGAGACCACGCTGGCATCGGGGAAGCGCTCACTCACGCGCTGTTCGAGCTGCGGCGTCAACGCAATTTCCGGCACCAGCATCAGCGCCTGACCGCCGGTGGCTAGCACCGCCTCGATGGCACGCAGGTACACCTCGGTCTTGCCGCTGCCGGTGATGCCATGCAGCAGAAAGGTTTCGAAACCCCTGGCCGCCGTGATGGCGCCGACAGCGGCCTGTTGCTCGGGCAGCAGCGCGGGCGACTGTTTGGACGGCATGGCAAGCATTGGCTTGCGCTTCTGTGGCCGGGGCAGCTTGCCCCGGCGCAAGAACGGCGGCAAAGCAAAACCGATGACCTGGCCAAGCGGATGCTGGTAATAGCGGCTGCAGAAATCGCATAACGCCAGCCAGTCGGCTGGCAGGGCCGGCATGTCGCGCAGGATGGCTTCGACCGGCTTCAGCTTTTCCGACGGCTGGTCGCTCGCTTCGGCGATGCCAAGAATCAGCCCAAGCTTGCTGCCTCTGCCGAAAGCGACCACTGCGCGCCGGCCGATATCGGCATCGGAGGCGTCGTCCGCCCGGTAGTCGAACAGTCTGGTCAGGGGCACATCGAGGGCAACTCGAACGATGGTCATCGGGGATCAAGAGCTTGGTCGGAACAACTCGACTCGACTTCCGCTTGTTGGGCTAAATCATTGGCAGCGTGAAGGAAATTTCTTACCCACAAAAACTGTGGATAAGTTTGTGGGCAACGGTACCCGGCGATACGTAAATGGCGGTCACTTAAGGAAAACTTAACGGCTGCGTAATAATGAGGCAAAAAAATAACATTGAAAAACAGTATGTTATAAATTCAGCATTGCAAGCATGGTAATTCGCTGCAGCCAGCAGATTGCGGTTTCGGATTGTGAATAAGTCGATTGTCAACCCCTCTCGGCAAGCCTTGCGGGGTCAGGCTTGCCGGCCGGCTTGTTCGGGGTTCCGCGCCCCATCTGCGAATTTCCAGTGGCTGGTCCGCAAGGCTCGGCCCGCCAATATTGCCGGCCAGCCAGCCGGCCGTTTCAGTCAGCGCCGGCCTGAGCGGACCGGTTGCCATGAAAGCCGCGGCTGTACTGGCGTACCGTCTCGACCAGGACCGCGACGTTGTCCGGCGGGGCGAACTGGGAGATGCCGTGGCCGAGGTTGAACACGTGGCCGCTATTGGCCGAATGGGCGCCGAAGCTGTCGAGCACTCGCCGAGCCTCGCGCGCCACACCCTCCGGCGAGGCGAACAGGGCGATCGGATCGAGGTTACCTTGTAGTGCCACGCCGTCGGCAACGCGTCGGCGGGCTTCGCCAAGATCGGTGGTCCAGTCGAGGCCGACGGCATCGACGCCGATGCCGGCGATCGACTCCAGCCACTGGCCGCCACCCTTGGTGAACACGATGGACGGCACGCGTTCGCCATCGTGAACCTTCTTCAGGTCGGCGACGATGCGGCGCATATAGGCGAGCGAAAATTCCTTGTAGGCCCAGCCGGGCAGCGCCCCGCCCCAGGTATCGAAGATCATCACCGCCTGGGCGCCGGACTCGATCTGGGCATTCAAATAGTCGGTAACCGCCTGGGTGGTGACTTCGAGTATTCGGTGCAGCAGATCCGGTCGGTCGAACAACATGGTCTTGACGCTGCGAAAATCCTCGGAACCGCCACCCTCGACCATGTAGCAAGCGAGTGTGAACGGGCTGCCGGAAAAACCGATCAGCGGCACCGAGTTGTCCAACGCCCGGCGGATTTCGGCCACCGCGTCCATGACGTAACGCAGATGCACATTGGGATCGGGCGCCTCGAGATCGCGGATGGCCCATTCCTCGCGCAGCGGTCGCTCGAACTTCGGCCCTTCGCCCTCGGCGAAATAGAGACCGAGGCCCATCGCGTCCGGCACTGTAAGGATGTCGGAAAACAGGATCGCCGCATCCAGCGGATAGCGCGCCAGCGGCTGCAGCGTGACTTCGCAGGCCAGCTGCGGATTCTTGCAGAGATTGAGGAAGCTGCCAGCACGCTTGCGCGTCTCGCAGTATTCCGGCAGATAGCGGCCGGCCTGGCGCATCAGCCAGGTAGGCGTGTAATCCACGGGCTCGCGCAGAAGGGTACGCAGGAAAGTATCGTTGCGGGGTCGGGTCATGGCAGCCGGCTCAAAAATGAGCCCGGATTATCTCACTTGCAGGCCGAGCTTGCGGGCTATTCCTCCCCCTTGCCACCGCGCAGGCGGAGATCCTTCAGCTTGCGGTACAGGTGGGTACGTTCGAGTCCGGTCTTTTCGGCGAGACGCGTCATGTTGCCACCGTCGAGTCGCAGATGATGTTCGAAGTAGATGCGCTCGAACACCTCGCGCGCCTCCCGCAGCGGCAGATCCATCACGTCCGGCGGCAGGCCGGGCATGGCCGGCACGGTGCCGCCAGCCTCCGGAAAGAGCAGCCGGCCAACCTCGTCGGCGTCGATTTCGTCGTTCAGCGCCGCCAGCGCCAGGGAACGGATCGCACTCTTAAGTTCACCGTAGCCGCCCGGCCAGGAGTGCTGGCGCAAGGCGTTCAGGGCGCCGGTGGCGAACCGCCGCAGCGGGGCTTCGCCCGCTTCGCCCAACTGAGCCAGCAGATGGCTGGCGATGTCGGGAATTTCATCGCGCAGTTCCACCAGCGTCGGCAGGGCCAGCCAGACTTCCGACAATCGCCGCAAGCCCGCCTCTTCCCAGCCGAGCTGGGCGAGGCTGGCGTTGTCCTGACCGGTGGCGGCGATCAAGTGCAGGTTGTGCTTCTCCAGCCGGTCGAGCGCGAACAGCAGGTTCTTCTGCTGCAAGCGGGTCAGGCGGGCGAGTTCTTCGCAATAGAGCACGCCACCGCTTGCCGCCGCCAGCATTTCCAGGCTCAGCGGCTCGGAACTGGCCGCCAGGTCCAGCCAGGGCTTGCCCGGCGCCAGCAGAGTGCGCGCAGCCAGTTCAACGATGCCGCCGGCACCCGAACGCAGAAGCAGCGCCGGGCTCTTTGCCGCCACTTGTTCAAGCCGTTTCCTGAGGTCCTTGAGCGGCGCTGAGCGTGGGAAGGCGGCCAGCGACAGGCCGGCCGCCACGCGCTTGCGCCCGCGCTCGAGGGCATGGCCGATGGCGGCGAGCAGCTTTTGCATGCCGATCGGCTTTTCCAGGAAGTCCATGGCGCCGATGCGGGTGGCTTCAACGGCGGTGTCGATAGTGCCGTGGCCGGACATCATGATCACCGGCATGGACAACTGACCACCGGCTGCCCATTCCTTGAGCAGCGTAATGCCGTCGGTGTCCGGCATCCAGATATCCAGCAGGACCAGGTCCGGTCGCGCTTCGTCGCGTGCCGCCCGCGCTGCGGCGGCGCTTTCTGCCGTTCGCACGTCGTGGCCCTCGTCGGTGAGGATTTCCGAGAGCAGCTCACGGATGCCGATTTCGTCGTCAACAACAAGTATCTGCGCCATATTCCTATCCTACGCCGCCAGCGGCAGCCTGATGGTCACCTCGGCACCACCGCCTTCGCGGTTGGCCAGCCGAAGGTCTCCTTTGTGTTCATCCACGATCTTCTTGACGATCGCCAGCCCCAGGCCCGTGCCCTTGGCCTTGCTGGTGACATAAGGTTCGCAGGCGCGCGTCAGTAGTTGCGCGCCGAAGCCAGGGCCGTTGTCGCTCACCGACAGCACCACGCGCCGTTCTTCGGCACGAGTCGCTATCACCAGCCGCGGCTCGCCAGCCGCCGGCGGATGCTCTATAAGTGCCTCGCGTGCATTCTTGATCAGGTTGTGCAGCACCTGCCGCAGTTGGCTGCCGTCGGCCAGGGCAGGCGGCAAATCCGGCGCCGGATCGGCAACCAGGGTCATCACCGCGTCCGCCTCGTATAGCTGCAGCATTTCGCTCACCAAAGCGTTGATGTCCAACGGCGCCAGCGTCGGCGGCGGCATGCGGGCATAGTCGCGGAAGTCGTTAACCATGTGCTTCATGGCTTCGACCTGATTGACGATGGTGGTGATGGAACGCCGCAGCATCTCGCGGCCGGCATCGTCCAGCCGATCGGTCAGCTTCATGTGCAGCCGCTCGGCGGAAAGCTGGATCGGCGTCAGCGGATTCTTGATCTCGTGGGCCAACCGGCGCGCCACCTCGCCCCAGGCAATCGAGCGCTGCGCGGAAATCAGCTGGCTGATGTCGTCGAATACCGCGACGTAGCCGCCGCCGCCCGCTTCGGGCAGCGTCGAGCCGCGCAGCAGCAGCGTCTGCGGCACGCCGTCCGGGCCTTCGAGTTCGAGCTGCTGCTGCCATTCCGGCCCGCGCTCGCGGAAGCTCTCGACGATGGCGACGGCCAGGGCGGCATGGCGCGGCCACCCAGCCAGCGGGGCATTGCCCAGCGTCGTCAGGTCGTCCTTGAGAATGGTGCTGGCGCCGCGATTCGCGGCTTGCAGGCGGAACTCGGCATCGAAGGCCAGCACGCCGGCGGACAGGTTGGCCAGCACGCTTTCCAGATAAGCCTGATGCCGCTCCGCCTCGCTGCGGGCCTCGTCGAGCTGCCGCGTCATGTCGCTAAACGACTGGGTGAGCACACCCAGTTCGTCGTGGGATTTCAGCGCCGCGCGCGGGGTAAAGTCGCCTGCGGCCACTGCCTGGGTGCCCTCGGCCAGGATCAGCAGCGGCCGCGCCAGGCGCTCGGCGAGAAAGAAGGCCAGTGCCACCGCCGCGAACAGCGCCACCAGCAGCGCAAAGGTCAGCGTCAGGGTGTAGATCCGCTTCAGGCCTTCCTTGCCCAGTTGCAGCTCCTGGTAGTCGCGATAGGCGGCCTGCACCGACTCGGCGCTCTTGCCGATGGCGTCAGGCACGGGTTGGATCAGTTGCAGCACGCGCGTCTCGGCGCCGAGACTGAAGCCGCTTACGGGTACCAGCACCCGCACCGTCAGTCCGCTCGCGGCCTCGCCCTCGACAGCGCTGACGCCAAGGCTCTGGCGCGCTTGCCGCAGTTGCATCGAGGAGGGCAGCGACGGCAGCAGGCCGCCGATATCGCTACTGCTGCTGGCCACCACATTGCCGCTGCCGGTCATCAGGGTCGCCGTGCCAACGCCGGCCTGCTCGCGCAAGCGGTTGAGCAGCGTCGGTCCCGGTGTCGGCACATCGGACAGGTTGAGGGCCATTTCACGCGCCTTGCCTATCAGGTCGGCCTCGAGGGCATCGAGTACGTTGCGCCCGAGGTTGAGGCCACCTTCGAGTGCGCTATCGACGCGTACGTCGAACCAGGAATCGATGCTCTTGACGGCGAACTGTATTGACACGCCATAAATCAGGGCGCCCGGCACCACCGCCATCAGCGCCAGCATGACCACCAGCCGGTACTTCAGCCGCGAGCCGAATACCCGCTGGCGATACTCGCGCCGCAGGCCGCGCAACTGGATGGCGACCAGCACCAGCAGGGCGATCGCGGCGATCGCATTGACGCCGAGCAGCAGCGGATAGTGGCGGGCGAACAATTGGGTGTTGGCGCTTGCCGTCGCCAGCAGGAACAGCAGGATTGCGCCCAGCGCCGCGATGATGGACAGGGCGATGTTCATTTGCCCTCCACCGTCGGCGTGAATTGCCAGCGCAGCACATTCGCCTCGACCTGCCAGTCCTTGCTGGCGATGGCATCGACCTGCAGGGGCTTGGGCAGTTGGCTCTTGTCCAGCGCCAGGCGCACAGCGACAGAATAGGTCTCGCCGGGCTTGATGGCCGCTTTGTCTGCAACCGGCAGCGCGGCGACTCGACCCAGCATGCCCAGTGCCTCTTCGAGGGTAGCGAAGCTACGGTGCAGGCCGCCGACCGATACGCGGTACTGCCGCGTCAGGGCATTGTAGGAAAGCCGGTAATTAACGACATGGCCGGCGATGTGTTCATCGATCCAGTACCAGCGTCGACGCGAGAGCGTGAATTCCAGGCTGAAGTTGAGCGGCACCCCGCGCGACACCGCTTCCTCGAACCGCGGCCCGAGATCGACAGCGAACTCGGCCGACAGTACGTAGCCTTCGTCGCCGAGGCTCAATTGCCCGCGCACCGGCTCGATGCTGCCGGCAAAGGCCGGCGCCGCCAGCAGCACCAACAGCAGGGCCAGGCTAGCGTTTTTCCAGCAGCGCGTAATAAAACCCGTCATGATCGGCATCAGGCGTCAGTTGCCACTCGTTGCTGTC